>NZ_JBSIBZ010000009.1:0-154193 GCF_058245575.1 Streptomyces sp. UF-297
CCCCCCCCCCCCCCCCCCCCCCCCCCCCCCCCCCCCCCCCCCCCCCCCCCCCCCCCCCCCCCCCCCCCGCCGTGCTCAACGGCCCGCCGCCACACCCTCCTTGGCGGGCGGCAGATCCGTCGGACCGTCGCCGTCCGCGCCCTTGGCGGTGTGGGGGGCCGCGGCCCGTACGGGGTCGCCCGCGTCCGCCGTGTAGTCCTGCGGCGAGGTCTCGTCCACCCCGTCCGGCGCCTTGACGGCCCGCAGCACCAGCGTCAGCACCACCGTCACCAGGACGTTCAGGACGAAGGCGGTCAGCCCGATGTAGCCGATCTCCTGGATGCCGGGGATCTCGGCCTGGCTGCCGCCGAAGTGCTTCTGGGTGGGGCTGGCGACGCCGTACGCCGCGACGGTCCCGTACACCATGCCCACCGCCCAGCCGGCCAGCAGCGCCCAGCGGTGGAACCAGCGGGTGAACAGCCCGCCCACCAGCGCCGGCATGGTCTGCAGGATCCAGATGCCGCCCAGCAGCTGGAAGTTGATCGCCACCGTCTTGTCCATGGTCAGCACGAAGGCCAGCGCGCCGACCTTGACCAGCAGCGAGACGAGCTTGGCGACCTTGTGCTCCTGGGCGGCGGTGGCGCCCGGCTTGAGGAAGTCCTTGTAGATGTTGCGGGTGAACAGATTGGCCGCGGCGATCGACATGATGGCCGCCGGGACCAGCGCGCCGATCCCGATCGCGGCGAACGCCACGCCTGCGAACCAGCTGGGGAACATGTCCTCGAACAGCTGCGGGATCGCCAGCTGGGCGTTGCCCTTGACGTCGGTCCCGGCCTTGATCGCCATGAAGCCGAGCAGCGCCAGGAACCCGAGCATCAGCGAATACAGCGGCAGGATCGTGGTGTTGCGGCGGATCACGTTGCGACTGCGCGAGGAGAGCGTCGCGGTGATGGAGTGCGGGTACATGAACAGTGCCAGCGCCGAGCCGAGCGCCAATGTGGCGTACGCCCACTGCGCGTTGGGCCCGCTGGCCAGCTCGCCGCGCGGCTTGCCGGTCGGCCCCGGCTCGGCGAAGGCCTTGCCCGCCGCGTCGAAGATCTCCCCGAATCCGCCGAGTTTGATGGGGATGTAGATGATCGCCACCGCGATGACGATGTAGATCAGCGCGTCCTTGACGAAGGCGATCAGGGCGGGCGCGCGCAGCCCGGAGGAGTAGGTGTACGCGGCCAGCACGCCGAAGGCGATCAGCAGCGGCAGGTCCTTGACGAACCAGTTGGTGTGCTCCCCGCCGCCGACCCCCAGCACGTCCAACACGGCCTGGATGCCGACCAGTTGCAGGGCGATGTAGGGCATGGTGGCCAGGATGCCGGTGAGCGCCACGGCCAGTGACAGGCCCTTGGAGCCGAAGCGGCCGCGCACGAAGTCCGAGGTGGTCACGTACCCGTGCTTGTGGGAGACCGACCACAGACGGGGCAGGAAGGTGAAGATCAGCGGGTAGACCAGGATCGTGTACGGGACCGCGAAGAAGCCGGCCGCGCCCGCCGCGTAGACGGCCGCGGGGACGGCGACGAAGGTGTACGCGGTGTAGAGGTCGCCGCCCAGCAGGAACCAGGTCACCCAGGTGCCGAAGCTGCGCCCGCCCAGGCCCCATTCGTCCAGATTCTCCGACTGGGCGGCCTTGCGCCAGCGCGCCGCCAGGAAGCCCATGACCGTCACGGCCGCGAAGAAGAAGACGAAGACGGCGAGGGCGACGCCGTTGACGCCGCCCGTGGCGCCGGCTGCCAGTGCCCTCACCGCGCCGCGCCTTCCTTGCGCAGGCGCTGCTCACGCCGTACCAGCTTGTACGCGATCATCGTGAGCGCGGTCGAGATGAGCACCCACAGCATCTGGTACCAGTAGAAGAACGGGACGCCGATGAAGGCGGGTTCGACCCGGGCGTACGAACTCACCCACAGCACGCCCACGAACGGCGCGATCAGGCACAGTCCGGCCACCACCCGCGAGGGGGTGAGGACGGGTCTGGACTGCGGTGGTGCGGCTGGCTCGGGCATGGGCGCGGCTCCGTTCCCTGGCGTTACCTCGTGATCACCTGCGTAATGGGCAGGAAATCTAGGCCAGGGCCGTACCGCGCGTCACTACCTGTCCGCATATCGGTATGACAACGTCAGCTTCGGCCGATCTCGTTCTCCCGCGTCCCGCCCGCGGTCCGCGCGGCCGCCAGCTCGGCCTTCTCCTGCTTGGAGGCCAGCAGCCCGGCGGGCGCCACGATGGCGGACTGCACGTACGGTGCCTCGCTCAGCGCCGTCGCTCCGGGGTTGCGGACATGGCGCAGGCACACCCGCAGCGCGTCCGCGATCACCACCACGATCAGCAGCGCGAGCACGGCCGAAAGCACCCCGTCCACGGTGGAGTTGGTGACCACGGTGTGCATGTCCTGCATGGTCTTGGCGGGCGGCAGGACCTTCCCGTCCTCGATGGCGTTCTGATAGATGGAGCGCTGGGTGAAGAACCCGACGCGCGGGTCGCCGGAGAAGACCTTCTGCCAGCTCGCGGTGAGCGTGACGGTGGCGTCCCAGGCGAGCGGAATCCCGGTGATCCAGGCCCACTTCAGGCGCCCGGACTTCACCAGCAGCGTGGTGCACACCGCCAGCGCGACCGCCGCCAGCAGCTGGTTGGCGATGCCGAAGATGGGGAAGAGCTGGTTGATGCCGCCCAGCGGCTCGTGCACGCCCACCCACAGGAAGTAGCCCCACAGTGCGACGACCGCGGCGCTGCACAGCAGCAGCCCCGGCTTCCAACTCGCCCTGCGGAAGGGCTTGTAGAGGTTGCCGAGCATGTCCTGGAGCATGAAGCGGCCGACCCGGGTGCCGGCGTCCAGCGCGGTCAGGATGAACAGCGCCTCGAACATGATCGCGAAGTGGTACCAGAACGCCTTCATCCCGGCGCCGCCCACCACTTGGGAGAAGATCTCCGAGACCCCGATGGCCAGGGTGGGCGCGCCGCCGGTGCGCGAGAGCAGCGAGTGCTCCTCCACGGCCTTGGCCGCCGCCGCCAACTGGTCGGGGGTGATGGTGTACCCGAGGTTCGCCACCGCCTGCGAGGCCGACTGCACGGTGTCGCCGATCACGCCCGCGGGGGCGTTCATCGCGAAGTACAGCCCCGGGTCGATGATGCTCGCCGCCACCAGCGCCATCACCGCCACGAACGACTCCATCAGCATGGAGCCGTAACCGATCATGCGGATCTGGGGCTCCTTCTGCACCATCTTCGGGGTGGTGCCCGAGGAGATCAGCGCGTGGAAGCCGGACAGCGCCCCGCAGGCGATGGTGATGAAGACGAACGGGAAGAGCGACCCGGCGAAGACCGGGCCGTCGCCGCGGCCCGCGAAGTCGGTCACCGCGTCCATCTTCAGATTCGGCAGTGCGATGACCACGCCGACGGCCAGCAGCCCGATCGTGCCGACCTTCATGAAGGTGGATAGGTAGTCGCGCGGTGCCAGCAGCATCCACACCGGCAGGACGGAGGCGATGAACCCGTACGCCACCAGCCAGATCACCAGCGTCGAGGGCTCCAGGGTGAAGGCGCCCGCCCAGGAGGACTCGGCCACCCAGCGCCCGGCGACCAGCGCGATCAGCAGCAGCGCGATCCCGATCAGGGAGACCTCGGTGACCCGTCCCGGCCGCAGTACGCGCAGGTAGAAGCCCATCAGCAGGGCGATCGGGATGGTCATGGCGATGGAGAAGGTGCCCCAGGGCGACTCGGCCAGGGCGTTGACGATGACCAGCGCCAGCACGCCGAGCAGGATGATCATGATGGCGAAGGCGGCGAGCAGCGCCGCGGCCCCGCCCAGCGGCCCGATCTCCTCGCGCGCCATCTGTCCCAGCGACTTCCCGTCGCGCCGGGTGGAGAAGAACAGGACCACCATGTCCTGCACCGCGCCCGCGAAGATCACTCCGACGATGATCCAGATCGTGCCCGGCAGGTACCCCATCTGGGCGGCGAGCACCGGCCCCACCAGTGGTCCGGCGCCCGCGATGGCCGCGAAGTGGTGCCCCAGCAGCACCCGGCGGTCGGTGGGGTGGAAGTCGACGCCGTCGTTGATGCGCTCGGCCGGGGTGGCCCGTTTCCCGTCCAGCCGCAGCACCCGGTAGGCCACGAAGCGCGAGTAGAAGCGGTAGGCGATGGCGTACGTGCCCACGGCGGCCGCGACCATCCATGCGGCCGAGACCTCCTCGCCGCGGGAGAGTGCCAGCAGTGTCCAGCCGGCCGCACCCAGCAGGGCAACGGCCGTCCAGACAAGGATGGTTCGGGGGGTGGCACTGCGCACCGGAACGTCCTCCCGTCGACGCGATGGTCGCGATGTGGGAAGGACCGTAGAACAGGAGTCCGCCGCGCGGCTATAGCGCGTGCAGCGCGCCCGCGCGGGCCGGGCGGATCAGTCGGCCGGGCGCTTGAGACGGGCGACGAACTTGTAGCGGTCGCCGCGGTAGACCGAGCGCACCCACTCCACCGGGCGGCCCTCGGCGTCCAGGGAGTGCCGGGAGAGCAGCAGCATGGGCAGGCCCACGTCCGTACCCAGCAGCCCGGCCTCGCGCGGGGTGGCCAGGGAGGTCTCGATGGTCTCCTCGGCCTCGGCCGGGCGCACGTCGTAGACCTCGGCCAACGCCGTGTACAGGGAGGTGTACTTGACGAGGTTGCGGCGCAGCGCCGGGAATCTCTTCGCGGACAGATGGGTGGTCTCGATGGCCATCGGCTCGCCGCTGGCCAGCCGCAGCCGCTCGATGCGCAGCACCCGGCCGCCCGCGGCGATGTCCAGCAGCCCGGCGAGGCGGTCGTCAGCGGTGACGTACCCGATGTCCAGGAGCTGGGAGGTGGGTTCCAGGCCCTGGGCCCTCATGTCCTCGGTGTAGGAGGTGAGTTGGAGGGCCTGGGAGACCTTGGGCTTGGCGACGAAGGTGCCCTTGCCCTGGATGCGCTCCAACCGCCCCTCGACGACCAGCTCCTGGAGCGCCTGGCGTACGGTGGTGCGCGAGGTGTCGAACTCCGCGGCCAGGGTGCGCTCGGGCGGTACCGGCGTGCCGGGCGGCAGGGTTTCGGTCATCTCCAGCAAGTGCCGCTTGAGCCGGTAGTACTTGGGCACGCGAGCGGTGCGAGTGGCACCACCGGCGTTCTCCGTACTGCCCCCGTCGGTCTCCATGACCCGCCTCTCCGACTCCTGACGCGCTGCCGTCACCGGCTCCTCCGTACGTAGCGGCACACTGGGAAAATATCGTGGCACGGGTGGGTGCCGATGCTCCCTGGCTGGTCGGCGCCCACTAGATGTCGGTCCGATAACGGAGCCGACAGCGACTCTTATACACCCTTGACACCCCAAAAGGTCTAGGCCAAGCTGCGGGAACTGGTCTAAACCATTAAAGACCACACCAGGCCTTTAGGGGAGTACGCAATGAAGCGTGGGCTCATAGCAGCGACAGCAGTCGCGGGAATGATGGTCGGTGTCGCTGCCTGTGGGTCCAGCGACGCGGGCGGCGCGGACGCCAAGAGTCTGACCGTATGGGTCATGGACGGCTCGAACCCGCCGGAGTGGACCAAGCAGGTCTCCGCCGACTTCGAGAAGAAGACCGGCGCGAAGGTCGAGTTCAAGGTCCAGCAGTGGACGGGCATCCAGCAGAAGCTGACCACCGCGCTGTCCGAGGACACCCCGCCCGACGTCGTCGAGCTCGGCAACACCCAGACCGCTTCGTACGCCACCGCCGGTGCCCTTCTGGACGTGGGCGATCTCAAGAAGGAGATCGGCTCCGACTGGAACGAGAACGTCAACAAGACGTCCATCGTCGACGGCAAGCAGTACGCCCTGCCCTGGTACGCGGGCAACCGCGTGGTGATGTACAACAAGAAGATCTGGGCGGACGCGGGCATCAAGGACCTGCCCAAGACCCGCGCGGACCTCTTCAAGGCCTTCGAGAAGATCAAGAACAAGACCGACGCCGAGCCGCTGTACCTGCCCGGCCAGAACTGGTACTTCTTCGGCGGCCTGACCGTCGGCACCGGCGCCGAGCTGGTGAAGAAGGACGGCGGCAAGTGGGTCTCCAACCTCGCCGACCCCAAGGTCTCCAAGGCCATGGAGACCTACAAGCAGTACCAGGCCTTCAGCACGGCCCCCAAGAACAAGGACGAGGCCGACCCGCAGCAGGCCAACGTCTTCGCCAACGGCAAGACGGGCGCCGTCATCGCCATGGGTTACGAGGCCGGCACCACCATCAAGGCCAACCCGAAGATGAAGGACAACATCGGCTTCTTCACCATCCCCGGTGAGACCGAGGCCAAGCCCGAGGGCGTCTTCATGGGCGGCTCCAACTTCGCCATCGCGGGCCGCAGCGCCAAGCAGGACCTCGCCAAGGAATTCCTGCGGATCGCCCTGTCGAAGAAGGCCGACACCCAGATGGTCACGGAGGTCGGCTGGACCCCGAAGTCCCCGGCCATCGCGGCCGCCGCCAAGACCAACCCGGCCGCCGCTCCCGCCGCCGCGGCGGCCGAGAAGTCCGGTGGCACCCCGCCGGCGATCCCCGAGTGGGCCAACGTCGAGAACGTGCCGAACCCGATCAAGGACTACATGACCGCGGTCCTGAACGGTAAGTCCCCCGAGGACGCCGCCAAGAGCGTCGAGGGCGAGATCAACAAGCGCCTGGCGCAGAAGCAGTAACCGCTCACGGCTGCGCGGGGCCGGCTGCCCCGGCCCCGCGCAGCCCACGCATCAGCACAACAGGTTTTATGGGGAGAAGGCGGGACATGTCAGTGCAGACCGAAGACGCGGTGGACAAGACCGCGCCACGGATCAGCAAGGGCGGCGCCCCGCCGCCCGGCCGCGGCCAGGGCAAGGGACGCACCGCCAGGAGAGCGCCGTACCTGCTGCTGCTCCCGGCGCTGGCGGCCACCGCGGTCCTGCTGGGCTGGCCGATGGTGCGCAACATCGTCCTCTCGTTCCAGAACCTCAACATGAAGCAGCTGATCCAGCGGCTGACCGAGTGGAACGGGATCGAGAACTTCCGCGCCGTCCTGACCAGCGAGGAGTTCTGGCGGGTCACGCTGCGCACGATCGTCTTCACGGCGGTCAACGTCGTACTGATCATGCTGATCGGTGTGCTGGTCGGCCTGCTGCTGGCCCGGCTCGGCAAGAAGATGCGCCTGACGCTCTCCGCCGCGCTGGTGCTCGCCTGGGCGATGCCCGTCATCGCCGCGACCACCGTCTACCAGTGGCTCTTCGACTCCCGCTACGGCGTGGTCAACTGGGTCCTGGACGCGCTCGGCTGGCACTCGATGGCCGGCTACAACTGGACCAGCGGCCAGTTCTCCACCTTCTTCGTGATCATCGTGCTGATCGTGTGGCAGTCCGTGCCCTTCGTGGCGCTGAACCTGTACGCGGCCACCACGACCATTCCCAAGGAGCTGTACGAGGCGGCCCGCATGGACGGCGCCGGCACGTGGAAGGTCTTCACGAACGTGACCTTCCCCTTCCTCAAGCCCTTCTTCCTGGCCACGACCTTCCTCGAGGTCATCTGGGTCTTCAAGGCGTTCCCGCAGATCATGGCGATCAGCAAGGGCGGCCCCGACCGGCTGACCGAGACCCTGCCGATCTACGCCTTCACCGAGGGCGTGGGAGCCCAGCACTTCGGCATGGGCGCCGCGATCTCCGTGCTGACGATCCTGGTCCTGCTGGGCATGACCGCGTACTACCTCCGCCTGACCCTGAAGCAAGAGGAGGACGAGCTGTGAAGCGCTCGGCTTCGTCGACGATCCGCCGCATCTGGCCCAACCTGACGGCCCTCGTCCTCGCCCTCGCGTTCGTCTTCCCCGTGTACTGGATGTTCAACACGGCCTTCAAGCCGACCGGGGACATCCTGACCGAGGACCCCGTGTGGTTCCCGATCCGCGCCACCTTCGAGCACTTCTCGACGGCGATGAACGCGCCCAACTTCTGGACGCTGGTGGGCAATTCGATCACCGTGACCGTGCTGGCCGTAGTCGCCTCGCTGGTCATCGCGCTCATGGGCGCCTTCGCGGTGACCCGGATGCGCTTCAAGGGCCGCAAGGGCATCGTCCTGACCTTCATGGTCGCGCAGATGGCGCCCTGGGAAGTCCTGGTCATCACCAACTACATGATCGTGCGCGACGCCGGGATGCTGAACAGCCTCGTCCCGCTGACCGCCTTCTACATGGTCATGGTGCTGCCCTTCACCCTCCTGACGCTGCGCGGCTATGTCGCCGCCGTACCCAAGGAGCTGGAGGAGTCGGCCATGGTCGACGGCTGCACCCGCCGCCAGGCGTTCGTGAAGGTCATCTTCCCGCTGCTGGCGCCCGGTCTGATGGCCACCTCGCTGTTCGGCTTCATCACCGCCTGGAACGAATACGCGCTCGTCCTGGTTCTCAACAAGGAAGCCCACATGGCGACGCTGCCGCTGTGGCTGTCCCAGTTCCAGAGCAACTTCGGCACCGACTGGGGTGCGTCGATGGCCGCCGCCACCCTCTTCGCCCTCCCGATCCTGATCCTCTTCCTGTTCCTCCAGCGCAAGGCGGTCAGCGGTCTGGCCGACGGCGCGGTGAAGGGATAACGCGAGACCATGACGATGCTCACCCACACCACCGACACCCTCACCCGGGACGCGCTGGCCGTCCTGCAGCCCGGATTCACCGGGACCAGTGCCCCCGACTGGCTGCTGCGGCGGATCGGCGAGGGCCTCAGCTCGGTCGGGCTGTTCGGGCGCAATGTGCACTCGCCCGAGCAACTGGCCGCGCTCACCGCCCAGTTGCGGGCCGAGCGCGAGGACGTGCTGGTCGCCATCGACGAGGAGGGCGGCGACGTCACCCGCCTCGAGGTGCGCGGCGGCTCCTCCTTCCCCGGCAACTTCGCCCTGGGCTCGGTCGACGACACCGACCTGACCCGCGCGGTCGCCCGCGAGCTGGGCCGCCGCCTGGCCGAGTGCGGCGTCAACCTCAACTGGGCGCCGTCCGCCGACGTCAACTCCAACCCGGACAACCCCGTCATCGGCGTACGGTCCTTCGGTGCCGACCCGCACCTGGCCGCCCGGCACACCGCCGCCTACATCGAGGGCCTGCAGTCGGCCGGCGTCGCCGCCTGCACCAAGCACTTCCCCGGGCACGGCGACACGGCAGTGGACTCCCACCACGACCTGCCGCTGATCACCGCCGACCTGGCCACCCTGTGGGAGCGGGAACTCGTCCCCTTCCGGGCCGCCATCGCCGCGGACACCAAGTCCGTGATGAGCGCCCACATCCTGCTTCCGGCTCTGGACGGCAGCCTGCCTGCCACCCTGAGCCGGAACGTCCTCACCGGCCTCCTGCGGGCCCCGGTCGCCGACGGCGGTCTCGGATACGACGGCTTGATCGTCACCGACGCCGTCGAGATGCGGGCCATCGCGGCCACGTACGGCATCGAGCGGGGCACCGTGATGGCCCTCGCCGCCGGCGCCGACGCCATCTGCGTCGGCGGGGGACTGGCCGATGAGGACACCGTGCTGCGGCTGCGCGACGCGCTGGTGGGCGCCGTGCGCGACGGCGAACTGTCGGAGAAGCGGCTCGCCGACGCCGCGGCACGGGTGCGCGCACTGGCGCGGTGGACCCGGAGTGCGGGCGCGGCGGAGGGGACCGCGCCCGCACCCGAGGTCGGCCTGACGGCGGCCCGCCGTGCGCTGCGCGTCAGCTCCGAGACCCCGTACGCGCCGCTCGACGGCCCCGCGTACGTCGCGGCCTTCACCCCGGTCGCGAACATCGCGGTCGGCGAGGAGACCCCCTGGGGCGTGGCCGCCGAGCTGACCCGGCTGCTGCCGGGCACCGAGACCGGCACGTACGGCGCCGAGCAGGCGGTGGCCAACGGCACGGACGCGCTGGCCGCCGAGGTGCTGGCCGCCGCGGCCGGGCGCCGGATCGTGGCGGTCGTGCGCGATGCCCACCGCCACCCGTGGATGGCCCAGGCCCTGGACGCCCTGGTCGCCGCGCGGCCCGACACGGCCGTGGTCGAGATGGGCGTACCGCAGGCGCCGCCGGTGGGCGCGCCGCACCTCGCCACGCACGGTGCCGCCCGGGTCTGCGGCCAGGCCGCCGCCGAGGCCCTCACCGGCCGTAGCGCTCCGTAGGGGCGCGGGGAACCGCGCGACCGGCCCCCACCGGCCCGCGGTGACATGACCGCACCCCCAGTGGAGCGCTCAGGCGCCACCCACGACGAACGGCTCGGCCGGGGAACCCCTCAAGGGGCCCCGGCCGAGCCGTTCGTCGTGCCGCTCCGCGCGCCTACAGACCCTGCCACTGCGGCTTGGCCGCATATGTGTCGCGGAAGTAGTCGGCGAGCTTGAGCTTGGAGGCCGCCGCCTCGTCCACCACGACCGTGGCGTGCGGGTGCAGCTGCAGCGCCGAGGCGGGCACCAGCGAGGACAGCGGGCCCTCCACGGTCTGCGCCACGGCGTCGGCCTTGCCCTCGCCGGTGGCCAGCAGCACCAGGTGACGGGCCTCCAGGATCGTCCCGATGCCCTGGGTGATGACGTGGTGCGGCACCTCGTCGAGGCTGTCGAAGAACCGGGCGTTGTCGACCCGGGTCTGCTGCGTCAGCGTCTTGATGCGGGTACGGGAGGCCAGCGAGGAGCACGGCTCGTTGAAGCCGATGTGCCCGTCGGTGCCGATGCCCAGCAGCTGGAGGTCCACGCCGCCGGCCTCGGCCAGCGCGCGGTCGTAGGCCTCGCAGGCGCCCTGGACGTCCTCGGCGCTGCCGTCGGGGCCCATGAAGGACTCCTGGCTCAGCCCCAGCGGCTCGACGACCTCGCGCAGCACCACCGAACGGTAGGACTCGGGGTGGCCGGCGGGCAGGCCGACGTACTCGTCCAGCTGGCAGATACGGGCGCGGCTGGCGTCCACGGCCTTGGCCGCGACCTTCGCCGCCAGCGCCTCGTAGATGGGCAGCGGGGTCGAGCCGGTGGCGACGCCGAGCAGGGCGTCGGGCTTGCGCCGCAGCAGCTCGGCCATGGCCTCGGCGATGAGCTCGCCGCCTGCCTTGGCGTCCGGGACGATGACAACTTCCACGCTGGCCTGCCGATCTAGAGGGGACGGTATGTGGTATAGACCAATCTAGCAGAGGGGCCACCCCCGAGCCCCGCACAGCGGCCGCACAGCACCTGCGCGGCGCCGGGCGTGATGACGGGCGCGACGGTCGCGCGGCGCCGGGCGTGGTGGGTGCGTGGCGCCGGGCGTGGAGCCGGGCGTGGTGGGCGCCGGCGCCTGTCGTGGAACCGGGCGTGGTGGGTGCGCGGCGCCGGGCCTGGCGATGGGTGCGGTGGCGGTCCCGGGGGCGGTGGTAGTCCCGGCGGGTGCGGGTGCGGGTGCGGGTGCGGGTGCGGGTGCGGTGGCGGCCACGGCGGTTGCCGCGGTGGTGGCCGGGGCCACGACCGCGGTGGTGGTCGGGGAGCGACCACAGCAATGGTCCGGGCAGCGGCCGCGGTGGTTGCCGGGACAGCGACCGCGAGGACCGCCGCTCCCGGCGGCCGGGACGCGTGCTGCACACGACGTGTCCGGAGTGCTCCGGACGCCCCAGGCCGCAAACGACGAGGAACCCGGCCCACCGGACCCATACCGGTCCTTCACCCGCCGGTCCTTCACCTGCCGGTCCTTCCGGTGAACGCCCGGCCCGCCCGCTGCGAGCCCGGTCCTGCCCGACACTGCCGCCCCCGTCCGTCCATGCTCTGTGCTCCGCCCCCGGCGAGCGAAGTCGAGGCGGCCCCGATACGGCCGTCCGGGGCCCGCCCCGCCGCCCCGACAATCCCCAACGCTCCGCCAAGCCCGCACCACGCACGGGCCCTGACCACGCCAGCACTACAGCCCCGACACCACCCCATCAGATCCCCAGGACTCCACCGAGCCCGTGCCACGTACGGACCCTGACCGCACAACAACCACGGCCCCGGCGCCACCTTGACGGAACCCCAGGGCTCCGCCGAGCCCGCCGCGCACGGGTCCTGACCAGGCCACGACCGCAGCCCCGACGCCGCCCTGGTGGACCCCCAGGGCTCCGCCGAGCCCGCGCCGCGTACGGTCCTGACGGCGCAAGGGCAGGTGCCCCGATGCTGCCTTGGCGCACCCACGGGGCTCCGCCGAGCCTGTGTCACGTACGGGTCTCCTGACCACGTCGGGGCCGCAGCTCCGGCGCTGCCCTGGTGGGTCCCCAGGGTTCCGTCGGGGCCGCGCCGCGTACGGTCCTGGCCGCACGAGGGCAAGGGGCCCGGCGCCGCCTTGGCGGAACTCCAGGGCTCCGTCGAACCCGCGCCGCGTACGGTCCTGGCCGCGCAAGGGCAGGTGCCCCGACGGTGCCTTGGTGCATCCCCAGGCTTCGCCGAGCCTGTATCGCGTATGGGTCCTGACCACGTCGGGGCCGCAGCTCCGGCGCTGCCCTGGTGGGTCCCTAAGGTTCCGTCGGGGCCGCGCCGTGTACGGTCCTGGCCGCACGAGGGCAAGGGGCCCGGCGCCGCCTTGGTGGACCCCTAGAGCTCCTCCGATCCTGTGCCCTTGTGTGGCCAAGACCGCACAGGGGTCACGGTCCCGGTGTTGCCTTGGTGGATTCCCAGAGCTTCGCCGGGCTCGTGCCGTGTACGGGGCCTGACCAGGGCAGGGCCGCAGTTCCGGCGCTGCTCTGGTGGATTCCAGGGCTTTGCCGAGCTGTACGTGGTGCGGGGGTTGGCTGTGTACGGGGCGCGGTCCCGGTAGTCGGTCGAGCGCAGGCTTGAGTCGGTTGTGGGACCTGGGCGCGTACAAGTTCTGACCGCCTACGAGTACGAGTCATCCGCCGGCGCCGGTGGGACTTCCGCTGTGCGCCGGTATCCACGACGGTCCCACCTGTGCCCCGTGCTCAGCCACAACTATCGGGAGGTAGTCAGCATGTCCGTCACGTCAGTCGCTTCGTACGGCGAGATGCCCGGCCGGATCATGGCCGGTGAGATGGCCGAGCAGCCCGCCGTGCTGCGGCGCGTCCTCGACGAGGGGGCGCCGTGCATCCATGAGGTCGCCGGGCGGATCGCCGTCCGCAGGCCGCGATTCGTTCTGCTCACCGCGCGCGGTACGTCCGACAACGCGGCGCTGTACGCCAAGTACCTGCTCGAAGTGCGCCTCGGCAAGCCCTGCGGCCTCACCTCCATGTCCACCACCACTGCCTACGGCGCCCGGCCCGACCTGACCGACTGCCTGGTGATCACCGTCAGCCAGTCCGGCGGCTCGCCCGACCTGGTGGCCTCCACCGAGGCCGCCCGCAAGGCGGGTGCGATCACGCTCGCGGTCACCAACAACGCCCACTCCCCGCTGGCCAAGGTCAGCGAGTTCCACATCGATGTGCTGGCGGGCCCGGAGAAGGCACTGCCCGCCACCAAGAGCTACACCGCCGAACTGCTGGCCCTCTACCTCTTCGTCGAGGGTCTGCGCGAGCGGGAGTTCGGCGCCCCGGGGGCCGGGGGAGTCCCGGTCGCGGAGGTGCTGCCCCACCTCGCCGAGTCGGTCCTCGCCCGCCAGGACGAGGTCAGGGCGCTCGCCGCCCGCTACCGCTTCGCCGAACGCATGGTCCTCACCTCCCGCGGCTACGGCTACCCGACGGCCAAGGAGGCCGCCCTGAAGCTGATGGAGACCAGCTACATCCCCGCCCTGTCCTACTCCGGAGCGGATCTGCTGCACGGCCCGCTCGCCATGGTCGACAACATCTCCCCGGTCATCGCGATCGTCACCGACGGCAAGGGCGGCCAGGCCCTGCAGCCCGTACTGGAACGCCTGCGCGGCCGCGGCGCCGACCTCGTCGTCATCGGCAACCGGGCCGAGGCCGACAAGGCCGCGGCCGGCTTCGCCCTGCCGACCGACGGCGTCGCCGAGGAGGTCCAGCCCATCCTCGAAATCCTCCCCCTGCAACGTCTCGCCTACGAAGTCACCATCGCCCGCGGCCAGGACCCCGACGCCCCCCGCTCCCTGGCCAAGATCACCGAAACCCACTGAGCGCCCCGCCGACTGCCCGGTGCGCCGTCCGCGGCCACGTCGCGGCCGCTCGCGCCCACGCGACGGAGCCGATATCGACACAGCCCCGCGCCCTTCCCGGACACGACCGGACCGGACCGCACCGGACGTCGGCAAGGCCGCTCAGGCCGTGCCCACAATGACCCATCGGCCACCGAACGTCCCGTTCCACCGACCGCGGATCGCCCCGTTCCGCCGATCGCCCCGTCCCGCCGACCGCGGATCGCCCCGTTCCGCCGACCGCCGACCGCCCCGTTCCGCCGACCGTCGACCGCCCCGTTCCGCCGACCGTCGACCGCCCCGTCCTGCCGACCGCCGATCGCCCTGCTCTCCGGGCGATCGGCTGAACGGCGGGGCCTTGCGGGCAGGGCATCTCGTGGACCACGCCCGGCAGACCGGTGGCGGGTGGGCCCCGGCCCGGTTCCGGCGACGGGGATGCGCGGCGGGGGAGGGGCTACGGCTTCCGCTTCGGCGTGGCTCTGCCGGAGCGCCGGGCGTGGGGGCCGGGCACCGGCAGAGTGTGGTGCGCCGGTGGGAAGTGCGGGGGCCGGGGGCGGGCGTGGGGCTTCGGGAGATGGTGCATTCCGCGCACGCGGACCGGTGAGTAACTGGCTAGCGTGATGAGGCGGGCCGTCCACCGAGCGGAGGGCCCGCCTGGAAGGAAGGAGCCGGGGCCATGGCTGCACGACCAGAGGGCACACCGTGTTGGGCCGATGCGATGTTCACCGATCTCGAGGGCGCGAAGGCCTTCTACGGTGATGTGCTGGGCTGGACCTTCGGTGAGAGCAAGACGGAATTCGGCAGTTACACCGAGGCGTACAAGGACGGGCAGGCCGTCGCCGCCGTCGTCCCCCCGATGCCCGGCAGCGAAGGGGAGCAGTCGGCCTGGTGCCTGTACTTCGCCTCCACGGACGCCGCCGCCACCGCCCAGAAGATCCGGGACAACCAGGGCACGCTGCTGATGGAGCCGATGCAGGTCAGCGACTTCGGCACGATGGTGCTCGCCCAGGACCCCACGGGAGTGCGCTTCGGGGTCTGGCAGGCGGGCAGCCACGAGGGGTTCGCGGCGCAGAACACCGTGGGCTCCTACGCCTGGGCCGAGATCTACACCCGCGAACCCGAGAAGTCCGACGCCTTCTTCTCCGCCGTCTTCCCCTACCGGGCGCAGAGCATGGCGGACGACACCATGGACTTCAAGGTCTTCCAGGTCGGCGACGACACCGTCCTGGGGCGGATGAAGATGACGGACGATTTCCCGCCCGATGTCCGGCCCTACATCAATGTGTACTTCGGCGTGGAGGACTGCGACGCCGCGGTGTCCAAGGCGACCAAGCGCGGAGCGAAGCTGCACTTCGGTCCGATGGACAGCCCCTTCGGCCGCTTCGCGGCGCTCACCGACTCGCAGGGCGCGGCCTTCTCCGTGATCAACCTCCAGGCGACGAAGGGGGACATGCCCCAGTGGACCGATGCGTGACCGGCGCACGGTGAGCGGCGGCCGCTGACCCGGCCCCGCACCCCCGGCCGTACACCCGGCTTTCCCTGTCCGGCCCCGGATGCCCGGTTCCGGGGCCGGACACCTGCGCTCTTTCCGGCCCGCCGCTGCCGCGTCAGATCAGCGCACCCCCCGTGGCGTCGATCCACTGCCCCGTCACCCAGCGGCTGTCGTCCGAGGCGAGGAAGGCCACGATGTCGCCGACGTCCGTGGCGTCCGCGATCCGCCCCAGCGGGGATATCGCCCTGACCGCCTCGCGCGCCGGAGCATTGGCCTCGCCGCGCAGCCAGCCGGCGTTCATGTCCGTGTCGACGACGCCCGGAGCCACCGCGTTGACCGTGATCCCGCGCGCGCCCAGCTCCTTGGCCAGCGTCATGGTGAAGACGTCGATGGCGCCCTTGGTCATGGAGTAGGCGATCAGCTCCGGCACGGCCGCGCCGCGCGTCAGGCCCGTGGAGATGTTGACGATCCTGCCCCCGTCCCGCAGCCGGGGCAGGGCCTGCTGGGTGATGAAGAACGGGGCCTTGGCGTTGAGGGCGAAGACCCGGTCGAAGTCCTCCTCGCGGACGTGTGCGATGGAGTCGCGGGTGCCGTCCGTGCCGACGTTGTTGACCAGGATGTCCAGGCCGTCGGCCTGCTCGTCGAACGCGGCCCAGAGCTCCTCGACGCCGCCCGGCACTCCCAACTCGGCCCGGACGGCGAAGGCCTGGCCGCCGGCCTCCTCGATCGCCGTCACCGTCTCCTTGGCCGCGGCCTCGTCGCGCCCGTAGTGCACCGCGACCCGCGCGCCGTCCTTCGCCAGCCGCTGCGAGATCGCCCGCCCGATCCCCCTGCTGCCGCCCGTGACCAGCGCCGTCCTGCCCGTAAGCGCGCCCATGGCTACGCCCTCCCCTTTATGTATCGGTTGCTACAGAAAGAACGGTAGCAGAGTTTTTCTAGCGACCGCTATAAAATTCTGGGCATGACGACGAACCCGGCAGACGCGAAGGCGGGCAAGCGGCGCGGCCGCCCCCGTTCCTTCGATCGCGAGACGGCCCTGGAGCAGGCGATGCGCTCGTTCTGGGAGCAGGGCTACGAGGCCACGTCGATCGCCGACCTCACCCGAGTGATGGGCATCAGCGCGCCCAGCCTGTACGCCGCCTTCGGCGACAAGCAGGCCCTGTTCGGCGAGGTGGTGGTGGAGTACGGGCGGCGCTACGGCGGTTTCACGCTGCGCGCCGTACAGGAAGAGCCCACCGCCCGGCGCGCGGTGGAGCGGATGCTGCACGAGGCGGCCGCCGAATACACCGCCCCGGACCGGCCGCACGGCTGCCTGATCATCAGCGCGGCCCTGAACACCACCGCCGCCTCGGCCGAAGTGGCCGACTCCCTCAGGGATATGAGGCAGCGCAACATCCGCGCTTACGAGGAGAAGATCCGCGCCGACATCGCCTCGGGCGAGCTGCCGGCGGACACCGACGCGGGCGCCCTGGCCCGCTATGCGGCCGCCGTCCTGCAGGGGATGTCCCAGCTGTCCCGGGACGGCGAGGGCCGTACGGCCCTGGAGGGGGTCGCGCGCACGGCGCTCGGCGCCTGGCCCGCCAACTCCCGGCAGGGGGCGGGCGGATAGGGCCCCATGGCCGCTGGATCCGCCTCGAAAACACCCGCGGGCCGCGGCGCCGGGACAGGACCCTCAGCCTGTCCGGCACCGCAGCCCGGAGCTTCCATCGGCCGTCCCCGCCGCGGGGTGTGCGGTCCCCGTGGTGGACGTCGGGCCGATCTGAGGGCCTCGGCGCAGTCAGGGCAGAGAGCGCTTCGGTCCTCTATCCACCCTCCTGTGCGGGGAGGGCGGAGGTTCGGGATCCGGGGAGATCCCCGGAAGATGCGTGCCAAGTCATTGTGGACTAGACCATTCTCATCTGTCCATGCCCTTGCGTCCCACCCTTGCGAACCCGTCCGGGGGAACTGCACATACCGTACGCCGGTAGGCTCCGATGTGTGCCCTCCATGAACGATCTCGTACGCCAGCACACCGCTCTGAGCGACTCCGACCTCGAGTGGCTGCACCTGCTGGTCTCGGAGTGGCAGTTGCTCTCCGACCTCTCCTTCGCCGACCTGGTCCTGTGGGTCCCCACCCTCGACGGCACCCGGTATGTCTCGGTCGCCCAGATGCGCCCCAACACCGGCCCCACCTCCTACCAGGACGACATGGTCGGCCACCTCGTCCCGCGAGGCCGCCGCCCCATGCTGGACTCCGCCCTGGACGAGGGTCGCATCGTGCGCGAGGGCGACCCGGAGTGGCGCGAGGAGGTGCCCGTACGCGTCGAGTCCATCCCCGTGCGCCGCGAGGGCCGGGTCCTCGGCGTCATCGCCCGCAATACCAACCTGCTGACCGTACGGACGCCCAGCCGCCTGGAGCTCACTTACCTCCAGAGCGCCTCCGACCTCGCGCAGATGATCGCCGCGGGGGCCTTCCCCTTCCCGGGCCAGCAGGTCGACATGGACGCCTCGCCGCGCGCCGGGGACGGGCTGATCAGGCTGGACGCGGACGGCGTCGTCCAGTACGCCAGCCCCAACGCGCTGTCCGCGTACCACCGGTTGGGCCTGGCCGCCGACCTCGTGGGCCACCACCTGGGCCGGGCCACCGCCGAACTCGCCCCGGCCCGGGGCCCGGTGGACGAAGCGCTGGTCAAGCTCGCCAGCGGCTGGGCCCCGCGGGAGTTCGAGGTCGAGGGCGACGAAGGGGTGATCCAGCTGCGCGCCATCCCGCTCAAGCCCAAGGGCACGCACATCGGCTCGCTCGTGCTGCTGCGCGACGTCACCGAACTGCGGCGCCGCGAGCGCGAATTGATCACCAAGGACGCCACCATCCGGGAGATCCACCACCGGGTGAAGAACAACCTCCAGACGGTGGCAGCCCTGTTGCGCCTCCAGGCCCGCCGGATGGACTCCGAGCAGGGCAGGGAAGCCCTCAACGAGGCCGTGCGCAGGGTCGGTTCGATCGCGATCGTGCACGAGACGCTGTCCCAGAACCTGGACGAGCGCGTGGAGTTCGACGAGATCGCCGACCGGGTGCTGGCGATGGTCGCCGAGATCTCCCCGGGCAAGGTCAGCGCCCGCCGCAACGGCCGGTTCGGCATTCTGGACGCCGAGGTCGCCACCCCGCTGTCGATGGTGCTGACCGAGATCCTGCAGAACGCCCTGGAACACGCCTTCGCGCCGGGGGAGCAGGGTGCCGTCGAGGTCGGCGCGGTGCGCGGCGGCAGCCGCACCGAGCCGCGCCTGCTGGTCACCGTCCAGGACGACGGCCGCGGTCTGCCCGAGGGTTTCGATCCGCACCGGGCCGGAAACCTGGGCCTGCAGATCGTACGGACCCTGGTGGAAGGGGAGTTGGGCGGGACGTTCGACATGGTGCCCGCACAGGAGCGCGGCACGAAGGTCATTCTCGATATCCCCGTACGCGCCGAAAAGCACTGAGCGGACCGGCGGGCGCCGGGCGGAAAGCGCCGGCGCACAGCAATAAGCCCCGGACCGTGATCACGGTCCGGGGCCTAAGGCTCACGTTGCTATGCGCATCGGGGGGTACTGCGCGCTGCGGCTCGGAAGCCACGGGGTGGTGAAGGCTGGTGTCAGGCGCTGGCGTTGCGCGCCCGGTTGCGAGCGGCGCGGCGCTTCATGGCGCGGCGCTCGTCCTCGCTGAGACCACCCCAGACACCGGAGTCCTGGCCGGACTCCAGCGCCCACTGCAGGCACTGCTCCATGACGGGGCAGCGGCGGCAGACGGCCTTGGCTTCCTCGATCTGCAGCAGCGCAGGACCGGTGTTGCCGATAGGGAAGAAGAGCTCGGGGTCTTCCTCGCGGCAAACGGCGCGGTGACGCCAGTCCATGGCTGCTCCATCTCCTCGTATTGCGGGATCGTTGCTTGTGAATGTGAACGCTTTCACGAATCCCTCCACAAGGGAAGGGCCGAGCCCCAGTTGAGGAACTGGTGCGGTCCTGAGGAATGAGGAGGAGGATTCGGGCTCTCAAGGGGGCCGAAGAGCGGCCGTCCCGATCGCCATGAAGAGACTCGCAAACCTCGGCGGCGGATACAACCCCTTCCGGAAAGTTTTTTTTGATTCCTTGGTGTCGCCTAGGTCACAGCCGTACTTCTAGGGGGTGGAAGTCAGCCTAAACGTTCGACTGAAAGGACTTTAGGCCCTACTGCTCACACAATCACACGCAGTGCACGGCGTACGCCTGTGAACGTCACGCTCGTACGCAGTCCAAGATGGTCGCCGTCCATCTGGAAGGGCAGTGGAGCCTGCGATTGCAAGGTGAAGTCCGTCAAGTCATGGAGCGAGACGGCGTGCTTTCCGCGGGGGCCGCGCTCGGGTGTTGACGTCAGCAGCTGGGTCGCATAACGGGTGACCGCGGGGGCGGACATCTTGGTGAGCGCGAACACGTCCAGGGCCGTCTCGAAGGACGCCTCCGGTGAGGGGTAGAGCGGGCGATTGCCCAGGTAGGACCAGGGAGCGGTGTTGCAGATTATGGACATCACCAGGTCCTGCACGGGCTCCTCGCCGGGGCGCGAGAGGGAGATCGTGCCGTGCCGGCGGTGCGGCTCGCCCAGGAACTGGCGCAGCAGCTGCCGCATGTAGAGCGCGTGGGTGGAGCGCTTGCCGCGCTCGCGCTGCTGCTCGACCCGGCCCACCACGCCCGCGTCGAATCCGAAGCCCGCGCAGAAGGTGAACCAGCGCGGCGGTACGCCCTCGTCCTCCGTACCCGGGGTGCCCGCCGCCAGGCCGAGGCTGACGGTGCGCTCCCGGCCGTCACGCAGCGCGTCCAGCAGGGCGCCGGTCGCCTCCACGACGTCGTTGGGCAGACCGAGGGCGCGGGCGAAGACATTGGTCGAGCCGCCGGGGACGACGCCGAGGCGGGGGAGGGCTTCGGGTGCGGGGCCCTGGGTGAGCAGTCCGTTGACGACCTCGTTGACGGTGCCGTCGCCGCCGAGTGCGACGACCAGTTCGATCTGGCCGCCCTCGGCCGCCTGCCGGGCCAGGTCACGGGCGTGGCCGCGGTACTGCGTCTCGGCGATCTCCAGTTTGAGGTCGCTGGCCAGCGCGTGGGTGAGTACATCACGGGTGCGGGCACTGGTGGTGGTTGCTGCGGGATTGACCACGAGGAGTGCGCGCATGGGCAGCAGACTACCTACCTGCCGGTACCGGACCCACTCCCTCCCCTGCGTTACCCCGAGAGGGCGGGGCTACCCTGCTGGGGTGAGCAGCAAGCAGAAGCGCCCCCGGGCGGGCGCGACCGGCCCCCGCAGCGCCCCCGCACCCGCCGCCCCCGAGCCGAGCGGGCCGCGCCCGGCCCGGCTGACCGTCGCGGCGGTGCTCACCGCCGCCGAGGGCGCGGTGCTGGTGGGCATGGGCGTCTACATGCTCGTGATGGGGCTGACCGGCTCGCCCGACAGCCCGCGGCAGGCCGAGACGGGCGGGGCGACGATCATCGCGCTGGGGCTGCTGCCGCTGTTCGCGGCCCGCGGTCTGTGGCTGCTGCGCCGCTGGAGCCGCGGCCCGGCGCTGATCACGCAGATCGTGGCGCTGCCCGTGGTCTGGACGCTGATCAAGGGCGGTGGCGCGCTGATCGCGGCCGGTATCGGGCTGGGCGTGGTCGCGGTCGCGGTGCTGGCGCTGCTGGTCAATCCGACCGCCACCCAGGCGCTGGGCATCGGTCCGCGGGAGTAGCGGGAGCGAGAGCCCGCGGCGGGGCCCCGGCCGGATGTGCCGGGCCGGCGGGGCGGCCCCGTATGGTCCGTGGAGCACGCCCCGAAGGGGTACGGGGCGCACAGGGCGCCCGTTGACGGCCGGGGCCGGGCGGCGGCGCCCGCTCACTCCTCCACGAGGAGCTTCTCGCGGAGCTGGGCGAGGGTGCGGGCCAGCAGCCGGGAGACGTGCATCTGGGAGATGCCGACCTCCTGGGCGATCTGGGACTGGGTCATGTTGCCGAAGAAGCGCAGCAGCAGGATCTTCTTCTCGCGCGGCGGCAGATCCTCCAGCAGCGGCTTGAGGGACTCGCGGTACTCCACGCCCTCCAGCGCCTCGTCCTCGGCGCCGAGCGTGTCGGCGACCGCGGGGGACTCGTCGTCGGTGTCCGGGACGTCCAGGGAGAGCGTGCTGTACGCGTTGGCCGACTCCAGGCCCTCCAGCACCTCCTCCTCGGAGATGGACAGGTGCTCCGCCAGCTCGTGGACCGTGGGGGCGCGGCCGTGGCGCTGGGAGAGCTCGGCGGTCGCGGAGGTCAGCGAGAGCCGCAGCTCCTGGAGGCGGCGCGGGACGCGGACCGCCCAGCCCTTGTCGCGGAAGTGCCGCTTGATCTCGCCGACCACCGTCGGGGTGGCGTACGTGGAGAACTCCACGCCGCGCTCGGGGTCGAAGCGGTCCACGGATTTGATCAGGCCGATGGTGGCGACCTGGGTGAGGTCGTCCAGCGGCTCGCCGCGGTTGCGGAACCGCCGGGCCAGGTGCTCGACCAGCGGCAGGTGCATGCGCACGAGGGTGTTGCGCAGCTCCGCGCGCTCCGCGGAGCCCTGCGGGAGTTTGCGCAGCTCGTAGAACATCGCCCGCGCGCCACTGCGGTCATGAGGATCATGGCCGGTGTGCGGGTTGTGCGGATCGTGCTGATGCCGCTGCTGCTCGCTCTGGTCCATGTGGTCCGCCCGCTCTACCTGCTCCGCCGCGTCCAAGTGGCCGCCCAGGTCGTCTACGCCCACCGGGTGCGGCCGGGCCTGCTGCTCGGGGATGGTCACCCTGTGCGCCATCCGCGCGCCGCGCTCCAGATCCTTCACGGGGCCCCCTCTTCGGTCATGACGGTCCGGGACCGGCGCCGCGCTCCTTGTACAGGCTGATGCTGACCGTGCGGTCCTCGGCGACGGTGGAGTTGACCTTGCCGGCCAGTGCGGAGAGCACCGTCCAGGCGAAGGTGTCGCGCTCGGGGGCACGGCCGTCGGTCGTCGGGGCCGAAACGGTCACCTGCAGTGCGTCGTCGATCAGGCGGAAGACGCAGCTCAGCACACTGCCGGGAACGGCTTGCTGCAGCAGGATCGCGCATGCCTCGTCAACCGCGATGCGCAGATCCTCGATCTCGTCGAGGGTGAAGTCCAAGCGGGCTGCGAGCCCGGCCGTGGCCGTACGCAGCACCGACAGGTAGGCACCCGCGGCGGGCAGCCGGACTTCCACGAAGTCCTGGTTCCCGGGCTCGCCTGCGATCTGGGACACCCTCACCTCCAAGGTGGCACAAGCTGGTTGAGCTGATCTTCGCGCCGGTCGTATCTCCTCCTTGGCGTCAGGAGAACGATTCGGCGCGGCACATGGTTCGCCTGCGACGCTATCGCGATCTGTGGGACGGTGTCGCCCGGGCGGGGCATGGCTGCCTTCCGGCACGACAGTTGGGCCCGCAGTGTCCCGCAATCCCGCGAGTGTCACTGATTGTAAGCCTACGGGCACGGACAGTGGCTAGGGGTCTGCACTGCCAAATCGGCACTGATTACGCTCTGTTGACGCTTGAGACGCCTGCGAGGTTGCACAGCGCATCTCCAGTGAGCCGGAAGACTGTCCATTCGTCCATGGGGCGGGCGTCCATCGACCGGTAAAAGTCGATGGACGGTTCGTTCCAATCCAGGACTGACCACTCCAAACGCCGGTAACCGCGCTCCACGCAGATCCGGGCCAGGGCCGCCAGCAGCGCCTTGCCGTGGCCGCCGCCGCGGGCCTCGGGGCGGACGTAGAGATCCTCCAGATAGACACCGTGCGTGCCCGTCCACGTCGAGAAGTTGCGGAACCACACCGCGAAGCCGACGGGCTCGCCGGCCTCCTCGGCGATCAGCGCGAAGGCCGCCGGGTGGTCCCCGAACAGGGCGTCGTGCAACTGCTCCGCGTCGGCCTCGACCGCGTCGGGCTCGCGTTCGTAGGCGGCCAGTTCGCGGACCATGGCGTGGATCACGGGGACGTCGGCAGGCGTCGCAGTACGGATCATGCCCGAAGGCTAGCGGGCACCACTGACAGCCGTACCGCGGACGGCGGCACGCCCCGGCGGTGGCTCACACCACCTGCTGGTCCACGAAGCACCAGCGCCAGCTCTCGCCCGGCTCGAAGGAGCGCATGACGGCGTGTCCGCTCTCCTCGAAGTGGCCCGTGGCGTGGCGGTAGGGCGAGGAGTCGCAGCAGCCGACATGGCCGCAGACCAGGCACAGCCGCAGTTGTACGGGGTGGCTGCCCAGCGCCTGGCACTGCGGGCAGGTGGCGCCGAGCGGAGCGGGCTCGGGGCGCGGCAGTTCGGCAAGGTGCGCACACTCACTCATGATGGCCAGGTTAGATCGACACTCGATCATGTGGCCGGGCGGGCGCGGCCCGCCGGCGGGGAGCCGAAGGGGAACGGGGCACAGCCGATGGACGTGATGCCGCTGCTGTTGTTGGTCGCGGGGAGCGCGGCGGTCGCCGGAGCGGCCCGCCGCACGCCCGTACCGGCACCCCTGCTGCTGGTCGCCGCCGGGCTCGCGGCCTCCTGGATCCCCGGCATCCCCGACTACACCCTGGACCCGCACGTCGTCCTGCCGCTGCTGCTGCCCCCGCTGCTGCACACCGCCGCGCTGGAGAGCTCCTATCTGGACCTGCGGGCCAATCTGCGGCCCGTGGCGCTGCTGTCGGTCGGCTATGTGCTCTTCGCGACGCTCGTGGTCGGGTACGCGGCGTATCTGCTGATCCCGGACCTGCCGCTGACCGCGGCACTCGTCCTGGGCGCGGTCGTGGCGCCGCCGGACGCGGTCGCCGCCACCGCGATCGCCCGCCGGCTCGGGCTGCCCGGCCGCATCACCACGATCCTGCAGGGCGAGTCGCTGGTGAACGACGCGACCGCGATCACCGCCTACAAGGTGGCGCTGGCGGCCGCGGTCGGCGAGGGCGCCACCTGGGCGGGCGGCATCAAGGAGTTCGCGATCGCGGCGGTGGGCGGGATCGGCGCCGGCCTGGTCCTGATGGTGCCGCTGCACTGGCTGCGGCGCTGCCTGCGGGACTCCGCGCTGCTGCAGAACACCCTCTCGCTGCTCATCCCCTTCGTGGCGTACGCGGCCGCCGAGCAGGTCGGGGCCTCGGGAGTGCTCGCGGTCGTGGTCGTCGGGCTCTATCTGGGGCACCGCTCCTGGCAGGTGGACTTCGAGACGCGCCTCCAGGAGGAGGCGGTGTGGAAGATGGTCTCCTTCGTGCTGGAGTCCGCCGTCTTCGCGCTGATCGGCCTCCAACTGCGGTACGTGCTGGGGGGCCTCGGCGAATTCAGCGGGGCGCAGGCGGCGTGGTACGCCCTCGCGGTGTTCGCCGTGGTGGTGGCGGCGCGCTTCGTGTGGGTCTTTCCCGCGACGTTCCTGCCGCGCGCCCTGTCGGCCCGTATCCGCGCGCGGGAGCCGGGGGTGAGGTGGACCGCGCCGGTGGTCGTCGGCTGGGCCGGGATGCGCGGTGTGGTCTCGCTGGCCATCGCCTTCTCCATCCCCGTGACGGTGCACAGCGGCGCGGACTTCCCCGCCCGCAACCTGGTGCTCTTCCTGACCTTCACGACGGTGATCGGCACGCTGGTGGTGCAGGGGCTGACGCTGCCGCCGCTGATCCGCGCGCTCAAGCTGCCGGGGCGGGACGCGAAGGCGGCGACGCTCGCGGAGGCGCAGGCGCAGAGCGAGGCGTCGCGGGCGGCGGAGGCGCGGCTGGAGGCGCTGCTGGCCGACGAGGGGAACGCGCTGCCGGGGCCGTTGGCGGAGCGGTTGCGGACGGTGGTGGAACGGCGGCGCAACGCGGTCTGGGAGCGCCTGGGGACGGTGAACGCCGTCACCGGGGAGTCGGCCGACGAGACGTACCGGCGGCTGTCGCGGGAGGTGATCTCGGCGGAGCGGGAGGTGTTCGTGCAGCTGCGGGACGAGCGGCGGATCGACGACGAGATGCTGCGGACGTTGCTGCGGCGGCTGGATCTGGAGGAGGCGGCGGCCTACCGGGACGCGGGGGCGTAGCCGTATGCCGGCGGGGCCGGGGTGTGCCGGGCGGGCCGGAGCCGCTGGAAGCAGTGGGGCTATGACGACAGCTTGCGGGCCAGGCGCAAGCCCTGGGCCGGGGACAGGTGGGGCAGGTAGGCCTTGCCGATGGCCCGGGTGATGCTGGGGAGGGCGGCGGGGTCGGGGTAGGCGAGGTACAGGGGGCGGTACTCGGGCTGGAACTTGGCCTTGAAGTTGAGCAGGGAGCGGAAGCCGTAGACGGGCTCCAGGGCCCTGCCCGCGTAGTCGAGGAGGCGCTGGAGGGGGATCGACGGACTCTCTGCGCTGTCGGTGGCCTTGCGGGCCAGGGGCGCGCCGGACAGGCTCAGGAAGCGGGCGCCCTCCTCCTGGAAGCCGAGGGCGGCCGAGGCGATGAGGAACTCCATCGAGCCGCGGAAGCCCTCGGTGCGGCGGCGCATGAAGTCCAGCGTCCAGCCGACGGGTTCGCCGCTCTCGTACACCGGCATCCAGCTGGTGATGCCGTGCACCGTGCGGTCCGTGTCGAGGGCGAGCAGGCAGCGCACCCGCGGGTCGTCCAGCTCGTCCAGGCCGCCGAGGGTGAAGCCCATCTCCGGCAGGCCCTTGTCGGAGACCCACTCCTCGGAGATGGAGCGGATCTGGTCCTTCAGGGCGAGCGGGGCGTCGGGGAAGGTGCACCACTCGGCGGTGATGCCCTCCTTCTTGGCCTTGTTCAGGGCGGTGCGCACGTCCTGCCACTTCTTGCCGGTGAAGGCGAGGCCGGGCAGCGGGACGACGGTGTCCTCGGCGACCTGGACGGACCGCCAGCCCAGCGCGTCCGTACGGGCCCGGGTCTCGGCGGTGACGCTGTAGTAGGCGGGCGTCCAGCCGTGCGCGTCGCAGTACCGGGCGAAGCCCTCGACGGCGGCGGCCCGGGCGTCCGGGGCGCCGAAGGGGTCGCCGGTGGTCAGCGCGACGGTGGAGTGGACGCGGTAGGCGACGGCGGCGCGGCCCGCCTCGTCGAACCAGTAGTGGTTGCCGGGCCAGGTGGTCAGGTAGGAGAGCGTCGAGCCGCCGTGGGCGCCGAGCAGTTCGCGGGCGCGCTGGGCGTCGGTGTCCTCCTGGCGTACGCGGGGGCGGCGGAAGGCGAGCAGCAGCGCGACGAGGGTGACGGCCCAGAAGCACAGGCCCACGTACTCGTACAGGGCCAGCGCGGTGCCGCCGACCGGCACGGGGGTGTCCCAGAACAGGCCGTCGTAGGTCGGCGGCAGGAACTCGGAGGGCAGCCCGGCCAGCAGCTGGGCGAGGGTCGCGGGCGGGTCGTACTGGTCGCGTACGGCCAGGCCGACGCCGACGTAGACGGCGCAGGCCGCCAGCAGCGCGCCGCCGATGACCAGCGCGAGGCGCCGTAGCGCCGCGCCCGGCAGCCGCAGTGCGAACAGGGTGCGGGTCAGCACCATCATCAGCAGCACGATCAGGATCAGCGCGATCTGCTCGACCAGGGCCTGGGTGGTGGGCGTGGTGTCGCCGGGGTCCAGGCCGTACAGGCCGGGGTCGGCGTTGATGTCCACGGCCAGGTAGGACAGCAGGGCGGTCCAGATGGCCAGCACGACCACGCTCAGGCGCCAGGCGGCGCGCAGGCCGCGGCGCAGCCCCTCGGCCAGGACCAGCAGTACGGCGGGCACGACCGCGCCCATCAGGAGCGCGGGGGAGCCGTAGAAGTGGTCCATGGCGTGGACGAGGTTGCAGTCCTGGGTGGAGGCGGCGCAGTACTCGTCGATCTGTGCCCGGTCGGGGCCGCTGGAGAAGAACAGGTTGGAGATCAGGGCGAAGGGGCCCAGGGAGTCCTTGTAGAGGGAGGCGATGGCCGGGCCGACGGCGAAGGCCGCCAGGACCAGGGCCACCAGGACGCGGCCCTCGGCGTTGGAGGAGCGGCGGGCCCGCAGGTGGCTGGTGCCGCGGTGGACCAGTGCGCCGAGCGCGAAGCCCACCACGACCCCGCCGAGCCGCAGGACGCCCTGCACATGGCCCACGTACAGCGTGAAGACCAGCGGGACGACGGTGATCAGCAGGCGGACGCGGCGCCGCCACAGGGCCGTCAGCTCGTAGGACAGGACGGCCGCCACCGCGAGGATGCCCACGCTGGGGGCGGTGGTGTTGTAGCCGGACAGCACCGCCAGCCAGCTCTCGCCGGCCGCCGAGCCCAGCGCGATGACGCCGGTGCCCAGCAGGGTGCCCAGGACCTGGCCGGCGATCAGGACGCAGAGGGTGCGCGCGGAGCCCATGCGCTGCTCGGCGGGGGCCAGCAGCAGGAGCAGCAGCAGGGTCGTACCGATGTAGCTGCCGATGCCGGAGGACCAGACCAGGGAGGTCAGCGGGGCCCACCAGTGGCCGTCGGCCAGGGCGGGGACGCCCATGCCGACCCGGTCCAGGCGGTCGGCGCCCGGGCCGGTGCCCAGGCTGGCGGTGGCGCCGCCCACGATCCACAGGACGGCGATCAGGCCGAGGGTGACGGGGGCCTTGCGTACGGGGGCCAGGACGGGGCCGACGGCGTGCAGCCAGCGCACCGGGCCGCGCTCGGGGGCGAGGGTGTGCGGGGCCTCGGGCGCGGCGGCGGCGCCGGGGTCGTCCGGGGAGACGGCGGGTGCGCTCACGGGGTGAGTCCTGTCTGCCGTGCCAGCCAGGGGAGTTGGGTGACCAGCCCGGGCCGCCAGACCTGCCAGCTGTGGCCGCCGGGCAGCCGCACCAGCTCCACGCTCATGCCCGCCCGCTTCGCCGCCTCGTAGACCTTGCGCTGCTGGGGTCCGTACGTGCTGTCGTCGGTGCCGGCCACGAAGACGCCCGCGGTGTCGGGGAACTTCTTGCGGGCCATCACGTCCATGGGGTTGACCTGGGCGAAGGCCGTGGCGTCCCCGCCGAAGGCCTCGTCCACGGTCTTCCTGCGGCTGCCCAGGGTGGGCTCGTCCTGGCCCGAGATGTCGATGAACCGGCCGAAGACCTCGGGGGCGTTGACGGCCAGCTGGAGGGAACAGGTGCCGCCGAAGGAGTAGCCGGAGACCGCCCACTGCCCGCGCCCGGCGGCGGTCTGCAGATTGCCGCGGACCCAGTCGGGCACGTCCTGCGCCAGATACGTCTGCACCTGGCCCTTCCTGGAGTTCACGCACAGGTTGTTGGCGAACTGGCTGCCGTTGGCGTCCGCCATGACCACGACGGGCGCGAGCCCCTGGTGCTCGGCGGCGAAGGTGTCCATGCTCTGGACCAGCCGGCCGGACTGCACATAGTCGTCGGGGCCGCCCGGCTGGCCCGGGATCAGCAGCAGTACGGGCAGCAGCGGGCGCGGCGAGGCCTGGTAGGCGGGCGGCAGATAGACCAGGCCCTGGCGCGCCTTGTAGCCCGACTTGGCGGCGGGGAAGGAGACCTTGGACAGCGTGCCCTTGTCGGGCAGGCCCGGCGGCGGCTTCCACACCTGTGCGACGGCCCGGCCCGCCGGCACCTCCAGTACGGGCTTCCTGGAGCCGATGGCGGCGCTGAGGTCGACCGTCTTCTGCGCCCAGGGGCCGGGCATGGTGCGCAGCGTCGGGTACTGGTCGTAGTACCTGTTGACCTGCGACATGCCCAGCAGCAGGACGAGTACGGCGCCGAGCACGGCGGCCAGGCGGCCCCGCAGGCGCAGCCGGGGCAGCCGGAAGAGCGCCAGCACCACGCCCGAGAGGGCGATGCCGATCCACACCAGGACCTCGGTGGGCAGCGGGTCGGGGAAGGGCCGCCACCAGCTGTCGACGGCCGTGCCCACCAGGTACGTCGCCAGGCCCGCCACCACTACGGCGACGGGGCCCCACCGCCGCCACCAGAGGCGGTCGCGCGAGAAGAGCAGCGCCGCCAGCGCGCACAGGCCCACGATCTGCACGACCAGCGGCACGGGGCCCGAGGTCAGCGACCAGTCCAGCGGGCCGGACGCGAGGGCGGCGGGCGCGTCGGGGCGGGGCGGCGTCATGCGGTCCCTCCTCTGGCACGCGGTGCGTGGACAGTCCCGGGTGCCAGCCCATCAGCGCGCGGACGCCGCTACCTTCGGGGCGGGGCCGATCGGGTGACCCGCGGCGGGCGCCCGCGGTGCTTCAGGGGGTGCCGGTGATCACGGCGGCCAGGGTCGTGCCCGGTGCGAAGGCGCCCGCTTCGGTCAGCGTCGTCAGGCCCAGCAGCATCTTGGCGACGTACAGGCGCTCCACGGGCAGGGCGTGCCGGTCCTCGAAGTCGTCGGCGAAGGCGTCCAGTTCAGGGGTGCGGCGGGCGTAGCCACCGCAGTGGAAGTCCTCCTCCACGTGCCAGTCGCCGCGCCGCCGCCCGAAGGCGGCCCGCTGCAGACGCTCGGTCTCCTCGCCCAGGAAACCGCCCTTGAGGACCGCGAAGCCCACCGCCCGCTGCCCGGGGGCGAGCCCGGCGGCCAGCCCGGCCAGGGTGCCGCCGGTGCCGCAGGCCACCGCGACGGTGTCGATCCGCCCGCCGTCCCGCGAGGCCTCGCCCAGCTCCCGCCCCAGCTCCGTACAGCCTTGCACGGCAAGGGAGTTGCTGCCGCCCTCGGGGATGAGGAAGTACGGGCCGAAGCGCTCGCGCAGCGCGTCGAGGACCTCCGGGGAGTCCTTGCGGCGGTAGCTGCCGCGGTCGGTGAAGTGCAGCCGCATGCCGTCGGCTGCGCAGCGCGCCAGGGAGGGGTTGTAGGGGCGGTCCGCCAGTTCCTCGCCCCGTACGACGCCGATGGTGGCCAGGCCCAGGAGGCGGCCCGCGGCGGCGGTGGCGCGCAGGTGGTTGGAGTAGGCGCCACCGAAGGTGAGCAGGGTGCGCTCGCCCGCCGCGGTGGCGGCGCCCAGATTCGGCGCGAGCTTGCGCCACTTGTTGCCCGGTATCTCGGGGTGTATCAGGTCGTCGCGCTTGAGCAGCAGCCGTACGCCGCGGCGCGCGAACCGCTCGTCCCCCGCCTCCTGGAGCGGGGAGGGCAGGCGCGGCCGCAGCGCTTGGAGGGCGGGGGAGCCGGGAGCGGTGCTGGTCATGCACCCATTGTCGGCGCTGCCTCCGCCTCCGGCGGGCCCGGTGGTCCCGGCTGCCCGGGCCGCCGCTGTTTCAGCCGCCCGGGGCTGCCCGGGCCGCCGCTACTTCAGCCGCTCGGCGATCCGCTCGCGCATCGCGTCCATCGTGAAGCCGCGCGGGTCGACCTTGCCGGGCTGCCACTCCAGATGCCCGATCACCGAGCGCTCGCCCCAGCCGTGCACCCGGCACACCGCCGCGGCGGCCTTCTCGATGGCCTCCAACTGGGCCTCGGGCCACGGGTCCGCGCCGTCGCCGAGGTTCTCGCACTCGAAGCCGTAGAAGTGGCGGTTGCCGTCGGTGTTGGCCTCGTTGTCGGGCGGCAGGCGTTTCTCGGCGATCACCGCGCGCAGCACGTCGTCGTCGCCCAGCCCGGCGTGGTTGGCGCGGCCGAAGCCCACCAGATGGACCGTGCCGTCCTTGGTGATCACGCCGTGGCACAGCGGTCCGGGCAGGTCCGGCCAGCCGTCGTAACAGATCTGTACGGTCCGCTCGGAACCGGAGGTCACGGTGTGGTGGATCACCACGCCGTGCACCGGCCCCCACGGGCCCTTGTGGTTGCGGTTGTGCGTACGCCACTCGCGGACCTCGACGACCCGCAGACCTTCGTCCTGGAGCGCCTGGAGGAACCTGTTCGCGGACATGGGTGGGGCCATGGCCGCCTCCGTTCGGTGCGCGGCGGACGCCGACCGCGCACCGCCTCGTACCACGCTTGTACTGGAACGCAGAGGCGCGGACCAGCCGTTCGTCGCGTGTGCGAGCGGATTCGGCCGCGGCCGGGCGGCGGCCGCCGTCAGCCGCGCAGGAAGCCGTCGCCGTGGGTGGCGATGTGTGCCTCCAGGGCGCTGAGCGCCTGCTGGGTGGCGTCGGGCGAGCCGCTGCCGCGCCGCTCCGCGTAATACGCCGCGCCCAGCTTCTTCAGGAGGTCGCCGCCCGCGCGCTGCTGCTGCACCTCGTCGACCTTCTGCTTGCCCTGCTGAAGCGCGCTCTGTGCCTGCTCCTTGGCGCGGTCGAGGAACCCTGCCATCTGCTGCCTCCTGGGGAGATCGTTACGTACCGGATCAACGGCCCGGACAGCACAGGGGTTCCCATGCCAGGCTTGCGTCATGTACCGGGAGCGAGCCTCACGCCTGCATGGCGCAGTGGTGTGGTCCAAGACGGCGCCGCACCCGCCCGGCACGCCCCAGCGGGTGCTGCCCGACGGCTGCACGGACCTGCTCTGGATGGAGAGCCGCCTGGTCGTCGCCGGTCCCGACACCCACGCGCACCTGCCACGGACGGCGCCCGGCTCCCGCGTCGTGGGCCTGCGCTTCGCCCCCGGCCAGGGCCCCGCCGTCTTCGGCGTACCCGCCCACCGGCTGCGCGATCTGCGCGTCCCGCTGGAGGACCTGTGGCCGCGCGCCGAGGTGCTGCGCATGGCCGAGCGGCTGGCCGAGAGTGCATCGCCCGGACAGTCGCTTGAGGAAATCGCCCGAGTACGGCTACGGGAGACGGGCCCGCCCGACCCCGCGCGGGCCGCGATCGCCGGGGCGCTGGCCGGCGGCAGCCCTGTGGCCCAGGTCGCCCGCTCGCTGGGGTACGGCGAGCGTCGGCTGCACCGCCGCTGCCTGGAGGCGTTCGGCTACGGCCCCAAGACGCTGGCCCGGGTCCTGCGGCTCGTACGCGCCCTGGATCTGGCCCGGGCCGGCACGCCCTACGCCGAGGTGGCGGCCCGCGCCGGGTACGCGGACCAGGCGCATCTGGCCCGCGAGGTGAAGTCGCTGGCGGGGGCCCCGCTGGGAGTGATCCTCGGCGCGGGTTAGCCTCTGCGTCATGGACTACCAGGCCGTTCTCGAGGAGGTAGCGGCCTACGCGAGGCCCTACGCGGGACAGGGACAAGTCGCCGACTACATTCCGGCACTCGCGTGTGTGGACGCCGACCGCTTCGGCATGGCCGTCGCCGACATCAACGGCGAGGTCTACGGCGTCGGCGACTGGCAGGTGCCCTTCTCCGTCCAGTCCATCTCCAAGACCTTCTCGCTGGCGCTGGTGATGGCGCAGGACAACGAGGACATCTGGAAGCGGGTGGGCCGCGAGCCCTCCGGCACGCCGTTCAACTCCCTGGTCCAGCTGGAGTGGGAGAACGGCATCCCGCGCAACCCCTTCATCAACGCCGGGGCGCTGGTGGTCACCGACCGCCTGCAGACGCTGACCGGCGACGCCAGCACGACGATGCTGCACTTCCTGCGCGAGGAGAGCGGCAACCCCGACCTCGCCTTCGACCAGGCCGTCGCCACCTCCGAGGCCGACAACGGCGACCGCAACGCGGCGCTGGGCTACTTCATGTCCAGCTTCGGCAATCTGGAGAACCCCGTCCCCAGCGTCATCGAGCACTACTTCTGGCAGTGCTCGATCGAGATGAGCTGCAAGGACCTGGCGCTGGCCGGCGGCTTCCTGGCCCGGCACGGGCTGCGCACCGACGGCACCCGGCTGCTGGAGGCCCGCGAGGCCAAGCGGGTCAACGCCGTCATGCTGACCTGCGGGACCTACGACGCGGCGGGCGAGTTCGCCTACCGCGTGGGCCTGCCCGCCAAGAGCGGCGTCGGCGGCGGCATCGTCGCCGTCGTCCCCGGCCGCTGCACCCTGGCCGTATGGAGCCCGGGTCTGGACTCCCGCGGCAACTCGGTGGCGGGCGCGGCGGCGCTGGACCACTTCACGTCGCTGACCGGGTGGTCGGTGTTCTGAGGTCCGGGCGCGGTCCGGCTGGGGGTGCGGGGGTCGTCCCCCGGGAGGTGCAGCACGTCGCTTACGGGGTGGTCGGCGTTCTGACCCCGGCGCGGGTCACCATGAGTGGCGGGCCGTGCCGCGGCGGGCGCATCGTGGGGGCAGGAGGTGCATCGCCATGGAGCACGAGATGCGCGCTGAGTACGAAGAGGGCGCCTCGCCCCAGCAGGCGGACGGCCACGTCAGGATCTGGCACATGGTCCGCCTGGAGGGCACCCAGGCGATGTGCGGCCGCGAACTGGCGCCGGACTCCGCCACCCAGCCGTCCGACGCCTGGGGGACCCCTGAGGGCGAGCCCTTCTGCCACTCCTGCGGCGCGCTGTATCTGCGCGAGGTCCCCTGACGCCGGTCGTCAGGACAGCGGGGCGAACAGGTCCACGCCGTTGCCGTCGGGGTCGGCGACGACGGCGTAGCGCTGGCCCCAGGCGGCGTCCCAGGGCTCCATCCGCCCCGTATGGCCCGCGCCGACCAGGTCCGCGTACAGCTTGTCGACCGCGGCCGGGCCCGCGCACTCGAAGGCCAGGGAGATCGCGCCGGGGCCCTGCGGCGGGGTCCAGTCCGGCTCGAAGGAGCGGATGGTCTCGTGGGTGTCCCACATCAGCCGCAGCCCGCCGGGGAGCTGTGCCTCGACGTGCGGGGCGGAGTCGGCCGCGGCCGGGATGTCCAGGCCGAGGCGGCGGTAGAAGGCGAGGGTGGCGGGCATGTCCGCGGTGGCCATGCCGATCGCTGAGAACCGAGTCGTCATGCCGCGAGGCTAGGCCGCGGGCCCGGCGCCCGTCTTGAACGGATCGGACACCGGGCGGTGCGCGGCGGGCCGCTCATGGGCAGCGGATGACCTGGCCCGCGTAGGAGAGATTGCCGCCGAAGCCGAACAGGAGCACCGGCGCGCCGGAGGGGATTCGGCCCCGTTCGACCAGCTTGGACAGGGCCAGCGGTACGGAGGCGGCCGAGGTGTTGCCGGAGTCGACCACATCGCGCGCGATGACGGCGTTGACCGCGCCGATCCGCTGCGCGAGGGGTTCGATCAGCCGCAGGTTGGCCTGGTGCAGGACGACGGCGGCCAGGTCCTCGGGCCGTACCTCGGAGCGCTCGCACACCTGCCGGGCGATGGCCGGGAGCCGGGTGGTGGCCCAGCGGTAGACGGCCTGGCCCTCCTGGGCGAAGCGGGCCGGCTCGCCCTCGATGCGTACCGCGTTGCCCATCTCGGGCACCGAGCCCCACAGCACGGGACCGATCATCGGCTCCGGCGCCGCGGACACCACCGCGGCCCCCGCGCCGTCGCCGACCAGGACGCACGTGGTGCGGTCCGTCCAGTCCACGACGTCGGTGAACTTCTCCGCGCCGATGACCAGCGCGTGGCGGGCCGCACCGGCGCGGATGGCGTGGTCGGCGGTGGCCAGGGCGTGGGTGAAGCCCGCGCAGACGACGTTGAGGTCCATCGTGGCGGGGGAGCCCAGGCCCAGCCGGGCGGCGACCCGCGCCGCGGTGTTGGGGCTGCGGTCGGTGGCCGTACAGGTGGCGACCAGCACCAGGTCGATGTCGTGCGCGGACAGCCCGCTCGCGGCCAGCGCCTTGGCGGCAGCCGCCGCGGCCATCGAGTCCACGCTCTCCTCGGGCGCGGCCATGTGGCGGGTGCGGATGCCGACGCGGCTGCTGATCCAGGCGTCGTCGGTGTCCACGATCGCGGCCAGGTCGTCGTTGGTGAGCACTCGGGAGGGCTGATAGTGGCCGAGGGCCAGAACGCGTGACCCCGTCATGGGTTCCCCTTGGGCGTGGGCGGAACTGTACGTCACCAGTGTTGGCGGTGACGGGCCTGGTGGAGGTTGCGTGATCTACCAATCTTCAGCCGTCAGATCTGGAGATTTCCGACCGCCACGCCGCGCCCACGGGAGGTGGATAGCGGGGTATCGGGGCGCCGGATCGCTACAACAGGCCCGCCTGTATTCCTCCGAAGGATCCCGAAAGGACCCTCATGACCGTTTCCCGTACGACCCTCGGTGTGCTGGCCTCGGCCGCGCTGATCGGCCTGGCCGCGCCCGCCGCGCACGCCGCCGACGCGCCTACGGGCGAGCCCGGCCCGCGGCAGAAGAGCCTGACCGAGCTCGACACGGCGCTGCCGAAGGCCAAGGTGAACGAGCCGGTCGAGCTGGACGAGGTCTCCGGGTCGACGAACGAGCTGGTGGACACGGTGATGGGCAAGCTCCAGCAGGAGCAGGAAGCCAAAACCGGTGCGAGCCTGCTGGGCGGCGACCTGCCGGGCGGCACCCGGGCCTTGTCGGGGATGTAGCTGCGGGCTTCCGGGGCCCGGGTGCCGTCGGGCACCCGGGCCCTGCTCGTGCGCCCGGCCGCCCCGGCCGCGGGGCGCGCAGGGTTCCGCGGCGTGAGCGATTTTCTGCCCCTGGCCTTCGGGTTGACCTCGACCAAGGTTGAGGGGTCAGGGTGTGTGCGGAGCGAAGATCACTGGGAGCGGATGGGGTGCGGGGTATGCGTGCGGTACGGGTGACGGAGTTCGGCGGGCCCGAGGTGCTGGTGACGTGTGAGGTGCCGGAGCCGGTCGCGGGGGCGGGGCAGGTGGTGGTGCGGGTCGCGGCGACGGGCATCGACTTCGTCCAGACGCAGCTGCGGTCCGGCTTCTCGCCCGGACCCGAGCTGCCGCGGCTCCCGTACGTGCCGGGCGGGACGCTCGCCGGGCGGGTGCTGAGCGTGGGTGACGGCGTGGACGCGGCGTGGGTGGGGCGGCGCGTGGTGACGGGCAGCGTCGGACGGCAGGGGGCGCACGCCGAGCGCGCCGTGGCCGAGGAGCGGGAGCTGATACCCGTACCGGACGGGCTGGGGTTCGCCGAGGCGCCGGCTCTGATCGACGACGGTGCGACGGCGGTGGGGCTGTGCGAAGTGGCCGGGGTCAAGGAGGGGGAGTGGGTGCTGGTGGAGGCCGCGGGCGGCGGCGTCGGCAGCCTGCTGGTCCAGCTGGCGCGGGCGGCCGGGGCCAGGGTGGTGGGCGTCGCGCGCGGTGAGCGCAAGCTGGCGCTGGTACGGGAGTTGGGGGCGCAGGCGGCGGTCGACTACTCCGATCCCGGGTGGACGCGGCGGGTGAAGGAGATCACCGGCGGGGCCGGGCCCGATCTCGCCTTCGACGGAGTGGGCGGCGAGATCGGGCGGGCCGCCTTCGAACTGCTGCCGCCCGGCGGCCGGTTGTCGATGCACGGCGCGGCGTCCGGCGCGGCGACGGTGATCGAACCGGGCGAGGCGCAGCGGCGCGGTGTGCGGGTGACCGGATTCGAGCAGCTGGCGGGCTTCGCCGCGCTCTCCCGCGAACGGACCGTACGCGCCATGGAGTTGGCGGCGGCGGGCGGCCTGCGGCCGGTCATCGGCCAGACCTTCCCGCTGGAGGGGGCCGCGGCGGCGCACGCGGGGATGGAGGGGCGACGGGCGCTCGGCAAGACGCTGCTGTTGCCGTAGTTGCCGCAGGCGGACCGGACGTCGTGGCGCGGGCCGGTGACCATTCCGCCGGTCCCTCGCCGTTGTGGTTGCGCGCCGTGTCGGCGGGGATTCTTTCTGACGCTGCGGCGCCGGGCTTTGGCCGGGGCCGGATGGTGTCGTGCGGGGTCGGTCGTTCCTCGTGCGGTCCGTGTCTTGGTGGGGGTTCCGTTGGTTCCTCAATGTTGTGGCTGCGCGGTGTGGCGGTGGGGATTCTTTTCTGCCGTTGCGGTGCGGCCGCCGCCGGGGGCGGGCGCTGTCGTGCAGGGGTCGGTCCGGTGCTTGGTGTGTTACTCGTTGCTCGTTGCGCGGTTGACGCGGGTGCTCAACTGCCGCAGGTAGTCGGCCAGTTGGGGTGGCTCGTGGAGGGTGAAGTCGTGGCCGAGGGTGGCGAGGCGCATGGCCAGCCACTCCAGGGAGTCGGGGGTGGTGCGGACGCGGCAGGAGGTGGCGTCGAGGGGTTCGACGGATTCGGCGGCGCGGCCCAGCCGGGCGGCGACCTCGGCCGCGGGGGCGTGGACGGTGGCCACGGCGCGGTAGGTGGTGCTCATGCCCTGCATCCGCTCGGTGACGTAGGCCGCGGCGTCCTTGGCGGGCAGTTCGCGCGGCGGGGTCCGTACGCCGGTGGGGTGCGGCTCGGTCAGTCGGTCCACCCGGAAGATGCGCCAGTCCTCGCGGTCGTTGTCGTACGCGACCAGGTACCAGCGGCGCCCGGCCGAGACCAGGCGGTGCGGCTCCACCAGGCGCTTGGTCCGCGCCCCGTCGCCCGCGCGGTAGGCGAAGCGCACCCGCTCGTGGTTGGCGATCGCGGCGGCCAGCGCGGTCAGCACCTCGGGGTCGACGGTGGGCCCGTCGCCCCACGGCGCGGGGACGGTGGCGCTGCCCAGCGTGCCCACCCGCCGCCGCAGCCGGGACGGCAGCACCTGTTCGAGCTTGGCCAGGGCCCGTACGGACGCCTCCTCGATGCCCTCGACGGTGTGCCCGGCCGCCGAGCGCAGCCCGACCGCGATGGCCACTGCCTCCTCGTCGTCCAGCAGCAGCGGCGGCAGGGCCGTACCGGCGGCGAGGCGGTAACCTCCCTCGGAGCCCATCGTGGCGTGCACGGGATAGCCGAGATCGCGCAGTCGCTCGATGTCACGGCGGATGGTGCGCGAGGTGACCCCGAGGCGCCCGGCCAGTTCGCTGCCGGGCCATTCGCGCGGGGTCTGGAGCAGGGACAGCAGGTTCAGCAGTCGTGCCGAGGTCTCACTCATGCCTCCCATGATGGGGCGATAAATAGGACGAGAACTGTCCTACACGGCGCTTATTGTCGACTGCGTACGGGGCGACGACGCTCCTCCCCTTTGCTCTTGTCAGGAGAAGTAGAACCATGACCGTCCCCGATACGGCGGACCGCAGACGCTGGCTGGCGCTGGCCGTTGTGCTGACCGCGTCCTTCATGGACCTGGTCGACGCCACGATCGTGAACATCGCCATCCCCAGCATCCGGGAGGACCTCGGCGCCGGTTTCAGCGCCATCCAGTGGATCACCGCCGGTTACGCCCTCGCCTTCGCCGTCGGCCTGATCACCGGCGGACGCCTCGGCGACATATTCGGGCGCCGCCGGCTCTTCCTGCTGGGCATGGGCGGCTTCACCGTCGCCTCCGCGCTGTGCGGCTTCGCCTCCGGCCCCGAGATGCTGGTGGCCGCGCGCGTCCTGCAGGGCGCGATGGCGGCGATGATGGTCCCGCAGGTGCTGGCGATCATCCACGTCAGCTTCCCCGCCCACGAGCGCGGCAAGGTCTTCGGCATGTTCGGCGCCGTCATCGGGCTCGGCGCGGTCTGCGGCCCGCTGATCGGCGCGCTGCTGACCCAGTGGAACATCGCGGGCCTGGAATGGCGCCCGATCTTCCTGATCAACCTGCCCGTCGGCGCCCTCGGCATCGTGCTGGGCCGCCGCTTCATCACCGAGTCCAAGGCCCCCAAGGCGCTGCGCCTGGACCTGGTCGGCACGGTCCTGGTGGCCCTCGGCCTGCTGATGGTCCTCTACCCCCTCACCCAGGGGCGCGAGCTGGGCTGGCCGGTGTGGGGCTTTGTCTCCATGGCCGCGAGCCCGCTGGTCTTCGCCGTCTTCGTACGGTACGAGCGCGCCAAGGCCCGCAAGGACGGCTCGCCCCTGATGGAGATGTCGCTGTTCAAGGTCAAGAGCTTCGCGGCGGGCTCCGGCGTCCAGCTCACCTTCGGCGCGGTCTCCGGTCTGTTCTTCCTGATCTGGACCCTCTACATGCAGATGGGCCTGGGCTGGAGCCCGCTGCACGCCGGTCTGACCGGGGTGCCGTTCTCCCTGGCCACCTCGGCCGCCGCGGGGATGTCCGTACAGAAGCTGGTGCCGCGCTTCGGGCGCAAGGTGATGCAGGCGGGCGCGCTGATCATGCTGTCCGGTGTGCTGCTCTACATCGGGGAGGCCGAGCACTTCGGCACGGACATGACCTCCTGGCTGATGATCCCGCCGATGGTCCTGATGGGCCTGGGCATGGGGCTGATCGTCGCGCCGATCACGGACATGGCCATCTCCCAGGTGCCGCGCGAGCACTCCGGCTCCGCGTCCGGCATCTTCAACACCACCGGGCAGCTGGGCAGTGCGCTGGGTCTGGCGCTGTCCTCGGTGGCCTACTTCGGGGTCATCGACGACGCGGCGCCGGCGTTGCGGGAGGCCGGGACGACCGTGATCGACGCGGCGGTGAACTCGCTGTGGTGGGTTGCGGCGGGGCTGGTGGTCATCTTCGGGCTGCTCTTCGTCCTGCCGAAGCGGGGGGCTGCCGCCGGGGCTCAGGACGATCAAGCGGCGGCTCCGGTGCGGGAGGCGGATGAGGCGGTGCTGGTCGGCTGATTCGGCGCGGCTGATTCTGCGCGTGGGCGTTCGTGGGCATCGGGTCGCGGTGCTCGCGGGCGCCTTGTGCGTGGCGGTGCGGCGCTGTGGTGACAGTGCGGGGCGGTGGGGGCTGGGCGCGCAGTTCCCCGCGCCCCTTTTCGCGCAGTTCCCCGCGCCCCTCATGATTGCGGAGTTCCCCGCGCCCCCTTCTGCGGAGTTCCCAGAGCCCCTTCAGAGCCAGCCGTTGCGTTTGAAGGCTCGGTGGATGGTGACGCAGATGGTCAGGATGACGGCCATGCACAGGGGGTAGGCGTAGGGCCAGTCGCGGCCCGGCATGTAGTCGAAGTTCATGCCGTAGACGCCGGTGACCATGGTGGGGACGGCGAGGATCGCGACCCAGGCGCTGATGCGGCGCATGCCCTCGTTCTGGGCGACGGTCACCTGCGCCAGGTGGGCCTGGAGTATCGAGTTGAGCAGTTCGTCGAAGGCCGTGATGCGCTCGGTGACCCGGCTCAGGTGGTCGGCGACATCGCGGAAGTAGGTGGTGGTGCGCGGGTCCACCAGGGCGATGGGCTGGGTGGAGAGCGCGTGCAGGGGGCGGTCCAGCGGGGCCACCGCGCGCCGCAGCTCCAGCAGTTCGCGCTTGAGCTGGTAGATCCGCCCGGCGTCGGCGCCCGAGGAGCGCGCCGCCCGGCCCGCCTCGCCCTTGCTGCTGCGCGCGAACACCTCGCTCTCCACGTCGTCGATGTCGTCCTGGACGGCGGCGGTGGCCTCCAGGTAGTCGTCCACGACCAGGTCGGCGATGGCGTGCAGGACGGCGGACGGGCCGATCGCCAACTGCTCGGGCACCGACTCCAGTTGCTCGCGCAGCGGGCCGAGCGAGCCGTGGCCGCCGTGCCGGACGGTGATGACGAAGTCGGCGCCGGTGAAGACCATGATCTCGCCGGTCTCCACCACCTCGCTGGTGTCGGTGAGCCGGTCGTGCGCGACATAGCGGACGGTCTTGAAGACGGTGAACAGCGAGCCGTCGTAGCGCTCCAGCTTGGGCCGCTGATGGGCGTGCACGGCGTCCTCGACGGCCAGCGGGTGCAGCCCGAACAGCTCCACGATCCCCGCGAACTCCTTCTCCTGGGGCTCGTGGAGGCCGATCCACACGAAGCCGCTGCCCGACTCGCGGACCTGGCGGACGGCGTCCTCGGCCCGGTGGTCGCCGCTCTGGCGCACCCCGTCCACGTACACGGCGCAGTTGACCACGGCGGTGCCCAGCGGCGAGCGGGCCGGGTGGCTGAGGTCCACGCCGCGGCTGCGCTGGCGCGGAAGGTGGGCCGCCTTGCGGAGGTTACGGATCACTGACACGGAGCCAGTATTGCCGTGACCGCCCGGGTGAAACGGCAGCGGCCCCAATACCCGCGCACAGGGCGGGTGCTGGGGCCGTACGGTATCGGCCGTATCGCCGGATTCCGGGTGGGTCAGGCGCTGGTGTACGGGTCAGACCTGTACGTGCTTCTCGCGCGCCGCGCCGAAGCCCAGGACCACCTGCGGCACCAGCAGCACCAGCAGCACGATCAGCGGCACCGTCCAGTTGTGCGAGGCGTCGTGGATGGCGCCCAGGACGGCGGGGCCGGTCGCGGCCAGGATGTAGCCGAAGCACTGGGCCATGCTGGACAGCTGCGCGGTGTGCCGCGCGTCCGGCGCCCGCTGGACGATGAACAGCAGCGCGAGGCTGATCGCCGCGCCCTGGCCCAGGCCCAGCAGCACCATCCACAGGTACGCGCCCGCCGCCGGGGCGATCAGCATCCCCGCGAAGCCCAGCGCGCACAGCGCGGCGCCCACCGCGGAGAGCACGCCGGGGCGCAGCCGCCGCCCCACGATCACGGGGGCCAGGAAGGACCCGGCGATGCCCAGCAGCGAGGAGAAGGAGAGCATCCAGCCCGCGTCGCCCGCGCCCAGCCCGGCGTCCTTGAGCATGGTCGGCAGCCAGGCGGCGGCAGCGTAGTAGCTCAGGGACTGCAGGCCCATGTAGCCGGTGACCTGCCAGGCCAGCGGGGAGCGCCACAGCCCGCGCACGGGGTGCGCCGCCTGCCGCGCGGCCTCGGCCGAGACCCGCGTACGGGAGAGCGTCTGCGGCAGCCACACCACCAGCGCGACCAGGGCGAGCGCGCCCCAGCAGGCCAGCGTGGCCTGCCAGCTCAGGCCCGTCGCGTCCTTGACGGGTACGGTGACGCCCGCGGCCAGCGCCGCGCCGCCGAACAGCGACATCGAGTACAGGCCGGTCATCAGCCCGGCCCTGGCGGGGAAGTCGCGCTTGATCAGGCCGGGCAGCAGCACATTGGCCACGGCTATGCCCGCGCCGATGACGACCGTGCCGGCGAACAGCGCGACGACCGAGTCCACCAGGCGCAGGGCCGTACCGGCGCAGATCAGCGCCATGGTGGCCAGCAGCGAGCGCTCCATGCCCAGGCGGCGGCCCAGGCGCGGCGCGATGGGCGCCAGCAGGCCGAAGCAGAGCAGCGGCAGCGCGGTCAGCAGGCTGGTGGCCGCCGCCGACATGCCGCTGTCCACGCGGATGGTGTCGGCCAGCGGGGAGACCGCGACCAGCGCGGGGCGCAGGTTCAGGGCGAGCAGGACGACGCCGACGGCCAGGTACAGGGCGCGGCGGCCGGTGGGCCCCAGCGGGAGGTCCTTGGGGTCCGGCCGGTGGGCGGGGGCGGTTGGCACGGCGGTCCCGGTGTCCGCCGTGGCGGCCGAGGCGTCAGTCATGTGTTGCTCCTGTGGTCTCGCGCGCCGCGGCCCACTCCTCGCCGTCGGGCTCGCGCAGGGCCTCCATGCCCTCGGTGAGGTGGGCCAGCGCGGCCCGCTCGGCGCCCTGCGGGTCGCGGGCCTCGATGGCGTCGACGATGGCGGCGTGCGCGTCGTACTGGTTGCGTACGGAGTCGGGGACCGGTGCGCCGATGACGGACTGGAGGGTGGCCCGCAGCGCGTCGCTGAGGTGCTCGTACAGGTCGGCCAGCACGCTGTTGTGGGCCGCGGCCGCCACCGCGCGGTGGAAGTCCATGTCGGCGTCGATGAAGGCGGACTCGTCGCCGCTCTTCCAGGCGCGCTCGCGCTCGGCCAGTGCGCAGCGCAGCGCGGCGAGGTCCTCGTCGGTGCGGCGCAGGGCGGCGAAGCGGGCGGTGTCGCGCTCCAGGCAGGCGCGCACCTCGAAGGCCTCCAGGTCGTCGGAGCGGCGCAGCCTGCGCTGTACGGCGGCGCCGAAGCCGCTGCTGGCGCGCACATAGGTGCCGTCGCCCTGGCGCGGCTCCAGCATGCCGGTGTGCACCAGCGCGCGCACGGCCTCGCGGACGGTGTTGCGGCCCACGGCCAGCTTCTCCACGAGCACCGGCTCGGCCGGGATCTTCGTGCCGACCTGCCACTCGCCGTCGGCGATCAGGCTCTCCATCTGCTCGATGACCAGCTCGACCAGATTGGTGCGGGTGGTGTTGCGCAGCGGCATGGGCACCGTCCTCCCTTGTGATTCCACCGGTGATGGGAACATCCCATGTTTGGTGGTGTCAAATGCCCGGGGTTAGCCTGAAGCGATCGGTGATCTTCTTCGGCGCCGAGCGGCGGTGGGGCCCGCCGTTGCCTTGCGAGGAGGAGACGCATGCCCAGGGGAGCCCCGCGGACCGGTGCGACGGCGCCGCCGCAGGCCGCACGGCAAGCGGCGCCACCGCCCGGCCAGTGGCCCGTGGTCGCCGCGGTGTCGCTCGGCGGCGGGCTCGGCGCCGCCGCCCGCTACGGCGTCACGCTGCTGTGGCCGACCGCCGCCGGCTCCTTTCCCGCCACGACCCTCGCCGTCAACGCCGCCGGCTGCGCGCTGATGGGCGTCCTGATGGCGCTGATCACCGCCCGGCCCGCGCCGCACCGGCTGCTGCGGCCCTTCCTCGGTACCGGCGTGCTGGGCGGCTTCACCACCTTCTCCGCGTACGCCCTGGACATCCGGCAGCTGCTGGAAGGCGGCCAACCGGCTCTGGCGGCGGGCTACTTGGCGGCCACCGCCGCCTGTGCGCTCGCCGGGGTGTGGTGCGCCTTCGCGCTCACCCGGCGGGCGTTCGCGGCCCGCCGGGAGCGGGGTGCGCGGTGAACTGGCTGCTGGTGGTGGCCGGCGCGATGGTGGGGGCGCCGCTGCGCTATCTGACCGACCGCGCGGCGCAGGCCCGCTACGGCACGGCCTTCCCGTGGGGCACCTTCACGGTCAACGCCGTGGGCTGTCTGGTGCTCGGCGCGCTCACCGGCGCGGTGGCGGCCGGCGCGGCCTCCTCCCCTCTCCAACTCCTGCTGGGTACGGGCCTGTGCGGGGCGCTGTCGACGTACTCCACCTTCTCCTACGAGACGCTGCGGCTGACCCAGGGCGGGGCGCGGGGGCGGGCCGCGGCCAATGTCGCGGGGAGTGTGGCGGCGGGCCTGGGGGCGGTGTACGCGGGCGCCGCACTGGCGCGGGTGCTGTGGGGCTGAGCGTGTCGTGGGGGCAGGTGTTCGATGAGCCACCCGTACGGGTAATGCGGGGCGTCCGGCTTGTGGACGGATCCTTTCTTCGGGGGTGCGATCTGCCCTGATGGCCGTACTCTGCCCGTACAGCGCCCCGGACCCCGGCTGCACGATCGGCTCACCGGCTCAGGCCATCGGATCGAGGAGGGGCGGCGCATGGGAACCCATCTGCGGCGGGTTTGTGATCGCGTCCAAGTGGTGTGCCCGAAAGGCGAATTGGACCTCGCGTCGGCTCCCGGCTTCCACGCGGAGCTGCGGGACTGGAAGGGGCCGGCGGGTGCCCCGCCCCGGCTGATCGTCGATCTGACCGGGGTGACCTTCATCGACTGCGCCGGCCTGCGCGAGCTGTGCGCGGCCCAGACCTGGGCCGGCCAGCAGGGCGGCTGGGTGCGCGTGGTGCACACCCGCCGCAGTGTGGCGGTGCTGATGCGGGTGACACGGCTGGTGGAGCGCTTCCCCCGGTATGCCAGCGTGCGCGAGGCGCGACGGGGCCGTGTGGCGGACTGAGCGGGCGGGCACCGCCCCCACGGGCCGAGCCCGGCGTACGCAGCCCAATGGGCCGGTATGTCCCGGGTGTTGCGCCGGGCCGTCGCCCGCCGCGTGGTAGCCAGGCGCCCGCGATGGGACGACCATGGGCCTGGGCCACATGTGGCCGAAGGCGGAGAGGGATGATCGGCATGGCCCGGGAACAGCGTCTTGCGGAGGTGTTCGTCGAGGTGGCAGGCGGATTGATCGAGGACTTCGACGCCATCGAATTCCTGCAGCGGCTCTCCGCCCGTTGTGTCGAGCTCCTGGATGTGTCCGCCGTCGGCATCCTGCTGGCCGACGCGCGCGGCGAGTTGCAGACGATCGCGGCATCCGACGAGAACACCCGGCTGCTGGAGCTGTTCGCGCTGCAGAACGCACAGGGGCCGTGCGTGGACTGCTACCGCAGCGGCCGCTCCAGGACCGACATCGACCTGAGCGTGCGGGCCGTGGCCGCGCAGTGGCCGCGCTTCGCCGTACGCGCCAGGGAAGCCGGCTTCGTCACCACGCACGTCGTACCGCTACGGCTGCGCAGCGAGGTCATCGGCGCGATGAACCTCTTCACCACCTCGGTCTCCCGGCTCGGACCCGACGCCGTGGCGCTCGCCCAGGCGCTGGCCGACATGGCGACGGTGACGATCCTTCAGCAGCGCAGCATCGAGCGCGGACATGTCGAGAAGATGCAGCTGGAGAACGCGCTGACGTCCCGTATCGTCATCGAGCAGGCCAAGGGTGTCCTCGCCGAACGCTGGCAGGTCTCGATGGACGCGGCGTTCGACGCCTTCCGGCGCTACGCGCGCAGCCACCACCTGCGGCTGTCGGACCTGGCCCGACAGGTCATCGACGGCGAGATCGACGGTGCCCTGATCAAGGAGCGCATCCAGTAGTGACCTGGACCTCGGGGGAGGACCGTATGGCAGAGGTGTTCCTGCGGCGGCTGACCAGATGGCAGGCCGAGGCGCAGCGCGAGGAACTGGCGGATCTGTACGCCGAGGCGTACCGGGCGGACGGCGCCGCGGCCGGACGCGGCGGCACGGGAAGGGAGTTCCGCGGGCGCGACGCCTTTCTGCGCCGGCTGGCCGAACACGTCCAGCGCCCCGGCTTCGACATGGTCGTGGCCTGCGCACCCGCGCTGGTCGGCTGCTGCTACGGCTTCCCCGCCGAGCGCGACGGCCGGTGGTGGCAGGGGTTTCTCGGCGCGATGCCGCGCGAGCTGGAGGAACTGACCGCCTCCGGGCGGGTGTTCGTCGTCGGCGAGCTGATGGTGCTGCCCGCGCACCGGCGCGGCCGGGTCGCCACCCGCCTCCAGGAGGCGCTGCTGACCCGCAGCAGCGCCGAGCTGGTGGTCACCTTCGTCGAGCCGGAGAACATCCCGGCCCGCTCCGCGTGCCAGGCGTGGGGCTGGACGCCCGCCGGACGGCTGCGCCGGCCCGACGAGCCGCCCGAAATGGAGGCGTGGAGCCGGGCGTTGACACACTGAGAGCGCGCAGGCGAAAGCGGTGGGGAGCCCCTGGGCACCCCACCGCTTCGTTCGCCGACTGCTGCGGTCCTCGGACTGCGGCGCGTTTTAGCGGGTGCGGGCCAGACCGTTGGCCCACAGCTGGTTCACCCGGGCGCGCTCATTGGCGTCCGGCTGGGAGTTCGTGCAGGACGGGCCGGGGCCGCCGCCGGACATCAGCTCGCTGCACGGGCCCTCGTAGTGGTCGGGCAGGCCCAGCACGTGGCCCGTCTCGTGGGTCGTGACGCGGGTGGAGTCGTACTGCTGGTTCTGCTGGTAGTCCAGGAAGATGTAGCCGCGGCCGTGGCCGTCGGTGCTGGCGTAACTGCCGCGCGGGTCGTTGCCCTCGCGGTAGGAGAAGTCCGAACCCGCGCCGCCCGCCTGGAGCTTGACGTTGGAGACGGCGCTGTTCCAGATCTGGGCGCTCTGGGATATCTGGCTCTGGAAGGTCGGCGCGCCGGAGGGGTTGTAGGTGACGGTGACCGCTTGCGCGCCCGGGTCGGCCTTCTGCTTGGCCAGCGCCGACTTCAGTACGGCCTGGAAGAAGGCCTTGGTGTCGGCTTTCTCGGCGGCCGAGCCCACGTAGGCAGCGGCTGTGACGCGGGAGGCCTGGGAGGAAGCAGTGGAGGCGGGGGAGGCAGCGGCCGGGACCGCGGCGGCCAGAGAAGCGGCGAGGCCCAGACCCAGCGCAGCCGACAGCGCCGTCTTGGGAGATCTCATGTGGGGGCTCCTTCTCGTCCGTGGGGCCGTACGGTCGCCGTGTGGGGCGGCGGCCGGGGCCCTGCGGATGAACTCTTGGTGCCGCAGAGTCTGGAGGCAGTCCATGGGGCGTACGGAGATGCCAGCAGGGCGATAGGACCGTGCAATACCCGTTCGACGGTCGTATCCCCGTGGCGTTTGGCGGTGGGAGTCCGCCGTGAAAGGGGGAGTTCGCGCGCTTTGGGAGTCTGGTGTGACGTGCGCGAACGTCGTTATGCTCCGGTCGTGGAGCTAGAGGTGAGGCATCTTCGCGCACTGTGCGCCATCGCCGACACCGGCAGCGTACGCAAGGCCGCACGCCAGCTGGGCATGACCCAGCCGTCCCTGACGACCCAGCTCCGCCGCATCGAGAACGCCCTGGGGGGAGCGCTGTTCTTCCGCGAGCGCACGGGCAGCAGGCCCACCCCGCTGGGGCACACGGTGCTGTGCCGGGCCCGGCCCATCGTGGCCGAGATGCGGGCGCTGGTCGACGAGATCGCCTCGGTGTCGCTGCCCGCCCAGGGCGCCCGGCTGCGGGTCGGCAGCACCAGCAGCCGCGCGGTCGCCGGCTGGCTGCGCAGGCTGCGGGCCCGGCTGCCGGAGACCGACACGACCATACGGATCGACGTCTCCGCCAACGCGCTGCTGCAGCTTTTGGCCATGGGGCAGCTGGACGTGGTCTTCGTCCACGAGGTGGAGGGGGCGCCGCTGCGGATGCCGGTGGGCCTGGCCGAGCGCGAACTGATCGCCAGGGAGCCGCAGTTCGTCGCCGTGCCGGCCACCCATCCCGCCGCGGCGCACCCGGTGGTCGCCCTGGAGGACCTGGCGGGCGACCAGTGGATGGTCGACCCTTCCGTGGACGGCGAGTGGGCCGGGCTGCGCCGGATCTTCGTCGCGGCCGGTCTCAACCCCCGTGTGCTGCACGGCGACTACCTCACCGCGGCCGACCTGGTCGCGGCGGGCGAGGTGATCACGCCCTGCCAGCCCACCTCCCGGCCGCGCCACGGCATGGTGATCCGGCCGCTGCTCGGCGACCCGCTGGCGGTACGGCTGTTCATGGCCCACCGGCCCGGCACGGGCGAGCCCGCTCTGACCGATGCCCTCTTCGCCGACCTCCAGGCCTCCTACATGGAGGTGGCCTGGGCCAGCGCCGCCTACCGGGAGTGGCTCATCCGCCACGACAGCCCGCTGCCGATCGCCACCTGAACACCGTGCCCGCGCGGCGCCGCTGCGGCATGCTGAAAGGGCGCACGGCCTTGGGCGGGATTGCCGAAGAAAGTTTCCTCGCGCCTGTCGAGAAGCGGCCGCCCCCTCCGACGTCTCATGCGAGAGGCGCTCACGCGGGCGCCGGAACCCCGAGTGGGAGATGAGAGCGATGAAGTACATGGTGATGATTCTCAGCAGCCAGGCCGACTACGACGCGATGAGCGGCGAGCGCCCCGAGGGCGGCCCGGTGTGGACGCAGAAGGACATCAAGGCGATGTTCGACCACATGGAGTCGATCAACAACGATCTCGCCGAGTCCGGTGAGCTGGTCGACGCGCAGGGCCTGTCCGAGCCCGCACAGACCAAGCTCGTCACCCGGGGCCCCGACGGCACGCCCCAGGTCACCGACGGCCCCTACGGAGAGGCCAAGGAGGTCCTGGCCGGGTACTGGATCCTGGACTGCGCGAGCTTGGAGCGGGTCACCGAGATCGCGGGCCGGGTCCTTGAGTGCCCCGTCCCGGCGGGCGTGCCCGAGTACCCCGTCGTCGTACGGCCCATCGGCGAGGCGCCGAGCGGCGTGGAGTGCTGAACCGCGCGCACCGGTGAGGGGGGACCGGACGTGAGCCGGGGCGAACCCGAGGACCTGCGGCAGCTGGCGCCGCAGGTCCTGGGCGCGCTGGTGCGGCGGTACGGGAACTTCGGCCTGGCCGAGGACGCCGTACAGGAAGCGCTGCTCGCGGCGGCCGGGCAATGGCCGCGCCAGGGCCGCCCCGACAACCCCCGCGGCTGGCTGATCAAGGTCGCCGCGCGCCGTCTGACGGACCTGCTGCGCAGCGAGGAGGCGCGCCGCCGCCGGGAGGAGACGGCCGCCGCGCTGGCGCCGCGGGACTCCTTCTGGGCGCCGCCGCCCGGTGAGAGCCGCACGCCCGCCGAGGACGACACCCTGACCCTGCTGTTCCTGTGCTGCCACCCCGCGCTGACGCCGCCCGCCCAGGTGGCGCTGACCCTGCGCGCCGTCGGCGGCCTGACCACCGCCGAGATCGCCCGTGCCCACCTGGTGCCCGAGGCGACCATGGCCCAGCGCATCTCCCGCGCCAAGCAGCGGGTCAGGGCGGCGGGCGGCCACTTCCGCTTCGAGCAGCCGGTGGGCGAGGAGCGCGCCGCGCGCCTGGCGGCCGTCCTGAAGGTGCTGTACCTGATCTTCACCGAGGGCCATACGGCGACCTCCGGCAGCAGCCTGCGCCGCGCGGATCTGTGCGCCGAGGCGATCCGGCTGACCCGCCAGGTGGCCCGGCTGCTGCCCGAGGACGGCGAAGTGGCGGGCCTGCTGGCCCTGATGCTGCTCACCGACGCCCGCCGGGAAGCGCGCACGGGAGCGGACGGTGAACTGGTCCCGCTGACCGAACAGGACCGGGGGCGCTGGGACAGGGCGGCCATCGAGGAGGGCGTGGCCCGTGTGACCGGGGCGCTGCGCTCCGGCGGCCCGGTGGGCCCGTACCAGCTCCAGGCCGCCATCGCGGCGGTGCACGGCGAGGCGGCGAGCGCCGAGGAGACCGACTGGCCGCAGATCCTGGCGCTGTACGGCGTGCTGGCCCGCCTGGCCCCCGGCCCCATGGTGGCCCTCAACCACGCCGTCGCCGCAGCCATGGTGCACGGCCCGCAGACCGGCCTGCAGATGCTGCGCGCGGTGGAGTCGGACGGGCGCCTCGCCGGGCACCACCGCCTGGCGGCCGTCCGCGCCCATCTCCTGGAGATGGGCGGCGACCACCGAGCCGCCGACGCCGCCTACCGGCTGGCCGCCGAGGCCACCCTCAGCCTCCCGGAGAAGCGCTATCTGCTGGGCAGGGCAAGCCGGTTGGAGTGAGCGGAGCGGAGGGGCGGCCCGGAGCGCGTACGGGACGGACGGCGCGCGGCCGTTCGGGGCCGGTGCGCGGCCGGTGGGCGCGCGGGCTGTTCGGGGCCGGTACGCGGCCGGTGGGCGCGCGGGCTGTTCGGAGTCGGTGCGGGCCGAGTCGGCGCGCGGGCCGTTCGCCTGCGTACGGCCCGGTCAGTGCGCCGCGGCCGCGGTGGACGTACGGGCCGTGACCAGGTCGCGGAAGGCGGACAGGCTGCGCTCGGCCAGCGGGCGCAGGGCCGGGGCGGCGGCGCGGGCATCGGCGCGCAGGCGGGACAGCGCGTCGGGGCCGAGCGCCGCGCGGGCCTCGGCGGCGAAGGACGGCTCGGCCAGCCAGTCGTCCTGCAGCTCGGGGGTGACCTCCAGGTGGAACTGGAGCCCCCAGGCGGCCGGACCCCCGCGGAAGGCCTGGCAGGGCGTGGTCCCGGTGCTCGCCAGCGCGCGGGCGTCGGGCGTCGGCACGATGCGGTCGCCGTGCCAGTGGAGCACGGCGGGCGCCTCGGCCAGCGGCCCCAGCACCGGGTCCGTGCGGTCCACGTCCTCCAGCGGCGCCCAGCAGATCTCCGGGCCGCCGGCGCACGCGGCGCCCGGCCGTACCTCCATCTCCAGGGCGCGGGCCAGGAGTTGGGCCCCCAGGCAGATGCCGAGGGTGGGGACCTGCTCGCGCACCGCGTCGGCCAGCAGGTCCCGCTCCAGCCGCAGCGCCGGGTACGCGGCCGTGTCGTCGGCGTTCATGGGGCCGCCCATCACCACCAGCCCCGCCAGCGAGGCGGCGGACGGCAGGCCGTCGGCCGCGGCCCCGGGCTCGTCGAGCAGATTGCGGATCTCGACCCGCGCACCGCAGTCACGCAGCGCGTCCAGGATCAGTCCGGGCTTCTCGACCTCGACGTGCTGCAGGATCAATACGGTGTCGGCGGACATGGGGGAACGCTCCAGGGTGATGCGGCAGGGCTCGCCACGACCCTATAAGGCACCCCGCGCTCCCCCCCCGAGGGGATCAGCGGCCCCAGTGCTTGCGTGCCCCGGAAGGGGCGCGGGGAACCGCGCGACCGGCCCCTGCCGGCCTGCGGTTTCATGACCACGTCCGCAGCGGAGCGGTCAGGCCTGGCCCGTCTCGAAGCGGCTCACCCGGTCGCCGTCGACGGTGAACTGCCAGCGGGTGCGCATCGCGCCCCAGGTGTCGTTGCGGTAGTCGGCCACCAGCGAGAGGCCGTCGTCGGACTCGGACTCGATGTCCATGTGGCCGTTGGAGGAGAAGATCTCCCTGTCGGCCCACTGCTGGAGGTCCCGGTCCGAGCCGTCGTCGGACATCGTGGCGCCGGAGGTGAGCGCGGCGGCGAAGGCCTGCCGGTCGTTGGCGTTGATCGCGGTGATCAGGTTGCGTACGGCGGGGTGGGAGAGCTGCTCGACGGGAATGGCCATGGCTGCGCCTTCGGTTCGGGGCCCGCGCGGTCGCGGGCCGGGCGCGCAATAGGTCCCACCCGCCCGCCGTCGCTAACCCCCGCCTAGCCCAAAAGCGCCGGGCCCGGCACTGCCCGCCGCGCACGGCAAGGGGCCCGGCCGTCGCCGCGGCCGGGCCCCTCGTTGCGTACGGTGCGGCGCACCGACGCGATCAGGCCTTCTTCGTCTCCCAGAAGATCTTGTCGATCTGGGCGATGTAGTCCAGCGCCTTCTGGCCGGTGGCCGGGTCGTTGGAACCCTTGGCGGCGCTGAGCGCCTTGAGGGTGTCGTTGACCAGCTGGTGCAGCTCCGGGTACTTCTCGAAGTGCGGGGGCTTGAAGTAGTCGCTCCACAGCACCGAGACGTGGTGCTTGGCCAGCTCCGCGCGCTGCTCCTTGATCAGGACGGCGCGGGTGCGGAAGTCCGCGTCCTCGTTGGCCTGGTACTTCTCCTGCACGGCCTTGACCGACTCGGCCTCGATGCGGGCCTGGGCCGGGTCGTACACGCCGCAGGGCAGGTCGCAGTGTGCGCTGACCTTCACCTTGGGGGCGAACAGGCGGGAAAGCATGGTCGGTCCTTCCTCGTGATCGTCTTCTCAGGTGCGAGATTACTCGGTACGGGAAGCCTTTTCGCGGGTGCCCCGGAGGTCTTAGGGCAAAAGTCCGGTGCCAAGCTGGGACTGAGGGAGTATGGGACGGGGAGGCCGGAAGTTGGGGATCGGCCGGGTACGGGCCGGGAGGTGCTGAATGCCGGAGCAGGTGTACGAGCGCGGGGAGCCGGAGCAGGAGGAGCGGGAGGGCGACCGCAAGGGACTGCTGAGGGCGTTCGGGCTCGCCGAGGTCTACAACCCGTCGATGGTGCCGACCCTGGAGCCGGGTGACCAGCTCGTGGTCCAGTACGGCGCGGCGGTGCGGCCGGGGGACGTGGTGGTGCTCAGGCACCCCTTCCGGCAGGACCTGCTGATCGTCAAGCGGGCCGTGGAGCGGCGCGAGGGCGGCTGGTGGGTGCTGGGCGACAACCCCTTCGTGGAGAACGACAGCCGTGAGTTCGGCACCGTGCCGGACGAGTTGGTGGTCGCCAGGGCCTGGGTACGGGTCCGCCCGCCGCGGCAGATTCAGCGCTCGCTGGGCGGGGTGCTGTCCTGGGTGGCCTCGGCCGTCAGGCCCGTACGCCCGGTGCGTTCGGGGGCGCTTGGACGGCCGCTCTCCCGGCGCTTGCGGGCGCGGTAGGCCGCGACGTTGGCGCGGGTGGCGCAGCGGTCGGAGCAGTAGCGCCGCGACCGGTTGGTCGAGGTGTCCAGGTAGGCGTTGCGGCAGGGCGCTGCCTCGCAGATGCCCAGGCGGTCGATGCCCAGCACCGTCAGGTGCACGGCCAGGCCCATGCAGGCGGTGGCGGTGTAGCCGGCGGTGGCGTTGGCCGCGTGGTCGGCGATGTGCAGGTGCCACTTGGGGCGGCCGTCCTCGTCGCGGTACTCGTGCCCGGAGATCTGCGGGCTGACGGGGAACTCCATCAGCAGGGCGTTGAGCAGGTCCACCGCCAGGACCTCGTCGCCGGTGTCGGCCGCCTCGAAGACGGCGCGCAGCCGGGAGCGCACGGCCCGCAGCCGGGTCACGTCGGAGTCCGCGGCCCGCCGGGCCATCTGGCTGTCGCCGAAGAGTTCGCGCACCGCCTCGACGGAGGTCAGGGTGTCGCCGCCGCGCTCGGGCTGCTCGCTGTTGACCAACCGCACGGCATAGTCCGAGTAATAGGCCAGTTCCACTTGTAGTCCTTACGACGGCGGTCTATCGTGCTGAGCGAAGGGGTAATGGGCATTCTCGTATAGAGAGTATTACAGGGTGGAGGCGGAGCGATGACCGAGACCGTGTCCGGCGCGGACTGGCAGGCCTGGCAGGGCAGTTGGGACCGCCAGCAGGAGTGGTACATGCCCGACCGCGAGGAGCGGTTCCGGGTCATGCTCGACATGGTCGAGGCCACCGTGGGCCCCGAGCCCCGGGTGCTGGACCTGGCGTGCGGCACGGGCAGCATCTCCGACCGGCTCCTCAAGAGATTCCCCAGGGCCACCAGCGTGGGCGTGGACCTGGACCCCGCGCTGCTGGCCATCGCCGAAGGGTACTTCGCGAACCAGCCGCGGGCCTCGTTCGTACGCGCCGACCTGAAGGACCCGCAGTGGACGCGCAAGCTGCCGCACGACTCCTATGACGCCGTTTTGACCGCCACCGCCCTGCACTGGCTGCACAGCGGTCCGCTGACGCAGCTGTACGGGCAGGTCGCCGAACTGGTGCGGGACGGCGGGGTCTTCATGAACGCCGACCACATGCCGGACGAGGGCACCGAGCGCATCAACGCCGCCGACCGCGCCTTCCGGCACGCGCGGATGGACCGCGCCAAGCGGGACGGCGCGCTGGACTGGGCGCAGTGGTGGGAGCTGGCCGCCGCCGACCCGCTGCTGGCCGGGCCGACCGCCGAGCGCTTCGTGATCTACGGCGAGCACGCCGACGGCGACACCCCGCCGGTGGAGTGGCACTCCCGGGTGCTGCGCGAGGCGGGCTTCGCCGAGGCGCGGGCGGTGTGGCGCTCCCCGTCCGACGCGCTGGTGCTGGCCCTGAAGTAGCAGGGCGGCCGCGGCGGTACGGGCCCGGGCGGGCCCGTACCGCCGATCCTCACAGCACCTTGGACAGGAAGGACTTGGTCCGCTCGTGCTGGGGGTTGCCCAGCACGTCGCGCGGGTGGCCCGACTCCACGACCACGCCGTCGTCCATGAAGACCAGCGCGTCGCCGACCTCGCGGGCGAAGCCCATCTCGTGGGTGACCACGATCATCGTCATGCCGTCGGCGGCCAGGTCCCGCATCACGTCCAGCACGTCGCCCACCAGCTCCGGGTCGAGCGCCGAGGTCGGCTCGTCGAAGAGCATCAGCTTGGGCTCCATGGCCAGCGCGCGGGCGATGGCCACCCGCTGCTGCTGGCCGCCGGAGAGCTGCGAGGGGTAGTTGCCGGCCTTGTCCTTCAGGCCCACCCGGTCCAGCAGCGCCCCGGCGCGCTCGCGGGCCGAGGCCTTGGACTCGCCCTTGACCTGCACCGGCGCCTCCATGACGTTCTCCAGCGCCGTCATGTGCGGGAAGAGGTTGAAGCGCTGGAAGACCATGCCGATGTCGCGGCGGCGGGCGGCCACCTCGCGGTCGCGCAGCTCGTACAGCTTGCCGTGGTGCTCGCGGTAGCCGACCAGTTCGCCGTCGACCGACAGCCGCCCCGCGTTGATCTTCTCCAGGTGATTGATGCAGCGCAGGAAGGTGGACTTGCCCGAGCCGGACGGGCCGATCAGGCAGAAGACCTCCTTGGGGGCCACTTCGAGGTCGATGCCCTTGAGGATGTGGGCGGCACCGAAGGACTTGTGGACCGCTTCGGCCCGCACCATGGGGACCGCACCCCCCGCAACGGACGCACGGGTGGGCGAGGCGGTGGACTTGGCGGTGGTCATGCGGCACCTCCGGCGCGGTTGAAGCCCCCGGACAGCCTGGCCTTGGCCCGCTGGAAGGGGGTGGGCGGCAGGGCGCGGCTGGAGCCGCGGGCGTAGTACCGCTCCAGGTAGTACTGGCCGATGCTGAGCACGGTCGTGGCGACGAGGTACCAGATGGCGGCCAGGATCAGCATCTCCACCACGACGCCGGAGTCGCGTCCCACGTTCTGCGCGGACTGCAACAGGTCGTAGTACTGGACGGCGATGACCAGCGAGGAGGTCTTGAGCATGTTGATGACCTCGTTCCCCGTCGGCGGCACGATCACCCGCATCGCCTGCGGCACGATGATCCGGCGCAGCGTCTTGCCGTGGCTCATGCCCAGCGCGTGCGCGGCCTCGGTCTGGCCCTCGTCCACCGCGTTCAGCCCGGCCCGGCAGATCTCCGCCATGTACGCGGCCTCGTTCAGGCCGAGGCCCAGCAGGGCGCACAGGAACGGGGTCATGAAGTCCGACCACTCGTCCTTGTAGATCGGCATGATGTCGATGTACTGGAAGACCAGGCCGAGGTTGAACCAGAGGAAGAGCTGGACGTAGACCGGGGTGCCGCGGAAGAACCACACGTAGAACCACGCCACCGTCGAGGTCACCGGGTTCTTGGACTGGCGCATCACCGCCAGGATCACGCCGAGCACGATGCCGATCACCATCGACAGCAGCGTGATCAGCAGGGTGTTGCGCAGCCCCTTGAGGATGTCGGGGTTGAACAAGTAGTCGGGAACGGCGCCCCAGTTGACCTTGCCGGAGGCGAAGGCCCGTACGAGCAGGGCGAGCAGCGCGAGGACCACCAGGGCCGCCACCCAGCGGCCGTAGTGGCGCACGGGGATGGCCTTGATGGGCTCGGGCATGGGCGGGGGAGCGTCCTGGGGCGGCTGGGCCACCTTGTCGACGTCAACTGACACGGTTGTGGCCTTTCAACGTTCAGCGTGGGGCGGGAAGGGCTGGCCGGGGCGGCGTGCGGTCAGGAACCGCCGTTGATCCGCACGTCCTTGACCGCGGCGTCCGAGACGTTCCACTTCTTGAGGACCTCGGCGTACGCGCCGCTCTTGATGGCCCGCTCCATGGCGGCCTTGAGCGCGTCCCGCAGCTGCGCCTTGTCCTTGGGCACCGCGATGCCGTACGGGGCCGCCTTGACCGGGGCACCGCCGACCATCTCGAAGTCGTTGCCGCCGCCGGAGGCCTGCACCGCGTACGCCGCGACCGGGTAGTCGCTGGAGACCGCGTCCACACCGGCCGTACGCAGCCGGGTCTGCGCCTCGGAGTCGTTGTCGAACGCCTCGATGGAGATGGCCTGCCCGCCGTCCTTGGCGCACTTGTCCGACTGGGTCTTGGCGAGGTCGTGCGAGACGGTGCCGCGCTGCACGGCGACCTTCTTGCCGCACAGCGCGTCCCAGCCGTCGATGCCCTTGGTCTTGCCCTTCTGGGTGTAGATGGAGACACCGACGTTGAGGTAGTCGATGAAGTCGACGCCCTGGCCGATCTTCTTGCCGGTGGAGGAGTCGACGCCCTCCTGGCGGTCCTTGGTGTCCGTCATCGCCGACATCGCGATGTCGTAGCGCTTGGACTTCAGCCCGCCCATGAGGGTGTCGAAGGTGGCGTTGTTGAAGTTGAGCTTGACGCCCAGCTCCTTGCCCATGGCCTCGGCCAGATCCGGATCGATGCCCACGACACGGCCGTTGGTACGGAACTCCACCGGCTTGTACGTGATGTCCGAGCCGACCTGGATCATCGCCTTGTCCTGGATGTCCTTGGGGAGCAGCTTGAACAGCGGGGCGTCGGTGTTCCGGTTCTTCTGGGCCTCCCGCTTGGCGATGGCGGCGTCCGTCTGGTCGCCGCAGGCGCTGAGCAGCACCAGGGAGGCGGCGACCGCGGCCGCCGCGGCCACGGCTTTGCCATGCCTGCCGGTGGCCGTGCGGCGAGTGGTGCTTGCGGTCATGCTGATCCTCCTGCGGGTGTGGGAAGAAGCCGACGTGCAGGGGCCGGGCACACACCTTCGGGCGTCGCGACCTCGTTTGGTGACGGAATCTTGCCATCCGGACTCCGGTATCCGGACTGCCTCGCAGGTCAAAATCGGATAACGGACGGGTGCGCGTGGCTGAATCCCTTGCGCGGCAAGGGATCCGGAACCGTCGCGGCCGGATACGGCCCCGGAGTGACCACTGAGCGCGCACTTCGGTCTCGCTATGCGGACAGCAGGGGTTGTTGATCTGTGTTTTCGTGCATATCACCGATATTGTCCAAGCCTTGAACCGGGGGGTAACGAATCCGACTCGTCGGGGCCCGCGCCCGTCCGGTAGAAAGGTTCGTTACACCCCTCATCCGGGGCTCAGGGCGCGTGTGCGGCGCGCCCGGCGTCCGTACCTCCCCCCGCGCGGCCATCACTTGCCACGCAGGGCGCGGACGCGGTGCCCGCCCACCCCCGACCAGGGGGTGGCCACCCTCAACTGATGTGCGAATGCCAAATAAAGGGGTCAGACAAGTGGCAGCGGAGATCGTCAATCCTCGCAGCGACAGCACCACGGGCGCGGACGGAGACAGCGCGGAGCAGGACTTCTTCGACCCGGCCTTCGCGCTGCACCGGGGCGGCAAGATGGCCGTCCAGGCAACCGTTCCCGTGCGGGACAAGGACGACCTGTCCCTCGCGTACACACCGGGCGTCGCCAAGGTCTGCAGCGCGATCGCGGAGCAGCCCGAACTCGTCCACGACTACACCTGGAAGTCGCAGGTCGTCGCCGTGGTCACGGACGGCACCGCGGTGCTGGGCCTGGGCGACATCGGCCCGGAGGCCTCCCTCCCCGTGATGGAGGGCAAGGCCATTTTGTTCAAGCAGTTCGGCGGCGTGGACGCGGTGCCCATCGCGCTCGCCACCACCGACGCCGACGAGATCGTGGAGACCGTCGTCCGGCTCGCGCCCTCCTTCGGCGGGGTCAACCTGGAGGACATCTCCGCGCCCCGCTGCTTCGAGATCGAGCGCAAGCTCCAGGAGCGCCTGGACATCCCGGTCTTCCACGACGACCAGCACGGCACGGCCGTGGTCACCCTGGCCGCGCTGCGCAACGCCGCCCGGCTCACCGAGCGCGCGCTCGGCGACCTGCGCGCGGTCATCTCCGGAGCGGGCGCGGCCGGTGTGGCCATCGCCAAGATCCTCATCGAGGCCGGCATCGGCGATGTCGCGGTGTGCGACCGCAAGGGTGTGGTCTCGCAGGACCGCGGTGACCTCACCGACGTCAAGCGCGAGGTGGCCGGCTTCACCAACAAGGCGGGGCTGACCGGCTCGCTGGAGTCCGCGCTGGACGGCGCGGACGTGTTCATCGGGGTGTCCGGCGGCACGGTGCCCGAGGCGGCGGTCTCCAAGATGGCGAAGAACTCGCTGATCTTCGCGATGGCCAACCCGACCCCGGAGATCCACCCCGACGTCGCGCACAAGTACGCCGCCGTCGTCGCCACCGGGCGCAGCGACTACCCGAACCAGATCAACAACGTCCTCGCCTTCCCCGGCATCTTCGCCGGCGCGCTCCAGGTCCGTGCCTCGCGTATCACCGAGGGCATGAAGCTGGCCGCCGCCGAGGCGCTGGCCGCGGTCGTCTCGGACGAGCTGAGCGCCGAGTGCGTCATCCCCTCGCCCTTCGACGAGCGGGTCGCCCCGGCGGTCACCGCCGCCGTGGCCGCCGCCGCCCGTGCGGAGGGCGTGGCGCGCCGCTGACGGCACCGCCGCACGGCCGGGCCCGCATCCTGCTGGGGTGCGGGCCCCTTCCGTTGCCGTGGGCGCGTACGGGCCGTGGCGTGCGGACGTCAGCGGGCGGCCACGGAGGCCCGGCGCAGGGCCAGTGCCGCCAGGGCCTCGGGGGCGCCTGCCTGGCCCCGGATGCCGGGGAAGGCGTTGATGTCCACGATCAGGGGGGTGCCCTCGCCCGTGTCGAGGAGGTCCACGCCGTAGACGTCCAGCGCGAACAGCTCGCCGACCCGGCGTACCAGCGCCTCCCAGCCGGGCGGCAACTCGGCCAGGGCGAGCGGCACGGCCGGGCCCTTCCCGCCGGGGGAGAGCTCCGAGCGGCGCACGGCCGCGAAGAGGCGGTCGCCCACCGCCCACAGTTTGTGGTCCCAGCCGCTGTTCGGCGCGAACTCCTGGACCACGACCGGCTCCTGCGGATGGGCCGCGGCCAGGGCGCGCAGCGCCGCGCCGCCCTCGACGCGCGCGAGAACGTCGTGCCGCCTGCTGTGGCGGCTCTTGACCACCACGGGCCCGGTCGGCGGCGGGCCGGACGCCAGCTCGGCGAGCGTGGCGACGGTGCGGGTGGCCGCGAAGGGGAGGCCGTCCTGCCGGGCCAGTGCGGCCATCGCCGTACGGTCCTGGAGCAGCTCGGTGGCCGCCGCCGAGTTCACCACCGGGGCGCCGCGGCGCTCCAGGCCGCGGGCGAGGGACAGGGCCCGGGGCGTACGGGCCTTGAGCAGATAGACGTCGGCGGGCGGGCCGGAGATCCGCGCTGCCGGGTCCACCGTCTCCACCCGGTGCGCGGGAGCGAGCAGCGCGGCGGTGTCGGCCAGCAGCTGATGGCCGGGGTCGGCGGTGATCAGGCCGATCCTCATGCGCTCTCACCCGCCACCGCGGGGACCTGCACCGGCTCCGGGGCCGGCAGGGGGTGGGGGCGGGCGGCGGGGGAGGAGCCGCCGACCGCGTCGTGCCGTTCGGCGGCGCCCGAGGCCCAGCCGGTACGGGCCAGCCCCAGTACGGCCCGGGCCACCCGCGCCGCCGCGTCGGGGACCTGGCGGAAGCTCGGGAAGTCGTTCACATCGACGACCACCGGGCCGTCCGGGCCCAGCAGCACGTCCACGCCGTACAGATCCAGGCCGTGCACCGCGCCGACCTGGGCCACGATCGAGGCCACCTCGGCCGGCAGCGGCACCCGGCGCTCGCGCACCGGGTGGTCGGGGTGCAGCGGCGAGCGGCGCTCGGTGGCGTGCAGTTCGCCGCCGACGCTGTAGACCTTCAGGTCGATGCCCGAGTTGGGCACGTAGGGCTGGGCGATGAGCAGGCCCTGACCGGCCAGTTCGGGGACCATCGCGGCGAGCCGGTCCGGCGAGGAGAGCAGATGCACCGCCCGCCCGGAGCTGCCGTCGGCGGGCTTGACCACCAGCGGGTACTCCGACTCCGGTATCCGGGCCAGCAGCTCGGGCCGCGCCGCCGCGTAGGTCGGCGGCACCGGCAGCCCGCGGCTGCGGCCGATCGCCGCGGCCAGCGCCTTGTCCCGTACGCCCCGTATCGAGCGGGCGTCGTTGACCGTCGTCATCCCGGCCGCGGCCGCGGCCTCCAGCACGGTCAGGCCGGGGCCGCCGGAGACCGTCTTGAGCACCCAGGCGTCATGGGTGCCCGCCCGTACCGCCTCGGTCATGTGCAGCAGCGAACCGCCGGGCCGCAGCACGTCCACCCGGTGCCCCCAGGCGGTCAGTTGACGGACCACCTCCATCGGCATGCCGTCGTGGCGGTAGTGCTCTTCCACCAGGAAGCAGAGCCTCATCGACCTTCCCCGTAACCCCCGGACGTCCGCCGATCCCGTCCGGCGAGTTGTGACATCACAGGATGTCATGGACCCCTATGGGGTGATCTCCCCGGCCCTGGTTGACGGGGGCTCAGCAGTGCGGCGGAAAAGTTGCGCTCGCGTCTTCCCAGGGTTCACACGGGGCTGGTGTGATGCGCGACGCGTGGCGCGATCGCGCCACCCTCACCCCACGGAGGCGCCAATGAACCTGGTGGTCAACGGAGACGCCGAGAGCGGGCCCGGCGGCACCGCCAAGCCGGTGGAGTCGGTCGTCGGCTGGAGCATCCGGCAGGGCGCCCCCGCGCTGATCGACTACGCGCTGGGCGGCGGGTACCCGACCCCCTCGGACCCGGGGCCGACCCCGCGCGGCAGCCGCTTCTTCTCCGGCGGCACCTCCGGGCGCACCGCCTTGGTCCAGGACATCGCGCTGCCCGAGGGCGGGCCCAGCGGCCATGGCGCCGTGGACGCGGGCCGGGTGCGCTTTCACGTACGGGCCTGGCTGGGCGGCTTCGCCGGGCAGGAGGACGGGGCGCGGCTGTCGGTGGAGTTCCGCGACGGGCGGGGCACACCGGTGGCGCTGGCGGTGCTCGGCCCGGTCACCGCCGCCGAGCGCGGCGGCCGTACGGGGCTGGTGGAGCGCACCGCGCAGGCCGCGGTGCCGCCCGGCGCCCGCAGCGCGCGGCTGCTGCTGGTCTTCACCCGCAGCGGGCGCGGCACCTCCAACGACGGCTACGCGGACGGGATTTCGCTGGAGCTGACGGCGGGGGCGCCGGCGCTGGGAGTCGTGGGCAAGGGCGATCCGTCCGATAAGGGAGATGTGGCATGAGCGGGGGCATACGCCTCAACCGGCGGGACGTACTGAAGGCCGCGCTGGCCGTGGGCGCCGTCAACGTGGCCTGGCCGCTGAGCGCCGGGCTCTCCCCGGCCCAGGCCAAGGAGGCGGCCCGGGCGCTGGGCGCCGACTACGACCCGGCGCCCTTCACCCTGGGCGTGGCCTCCGGGGACCCGGTGCCGGACGGCGTCGTGCTGTGGACGCGGCTGGCGCCCGAGCCCTTCGCGGTGGAGCAGCAGCTGCCCGAACTCGTCGAGGTCGGCTGGGTGGTGGCCGAGGACCGCGAGCTGAAGCGGGTGGTGGCCCGCGGCACGGCCGTCGCCTCGGCGACGCTGGGCCACAGCGTGCACATACCGGTGGGCGGGCTGGGCGCGGGCCGTCACTACTGGTACGCGTTCACGGCGCTGGGCCGCACCAGCCGCACCGGGCGGACCCGCACCGCGCCGCTGGGCACCGTCGCCTCCGCCCGCTTCGCCACCGCCAACTGCCAGGCGTTCCACGACGGTTACTACGCCGCCCACCGCGCCATCGCCCGCGAGGAGCTGGACTTCGTCGTCCACCTCGGCGACTACATCTACGAACACGGACCCGTCGGCGGCGACCACGTACGCGACCACAACGGCCCCGAAACCCTCACCCTGGCCGACTACCGCAAGCGCTACGCCCTCTACAAGGGCGACCGCTCGCTGCGCGAGGCGCACGCCGCGCACCCGTGGTTCCTGACCTGGGACGACCACGAGGTCGTCAACGACTACAGCGGCACGGGCGGTGCGGCGTCCTTCATGCGGCGGCGCGCCGCGGCCTACCAGGCCTGGTACGAGCACCAGCCGCACCGCGACGAGGGCACCTCGGCGCTGCCCGACCCGGTCATCCACCGCCGCCGCACCTGGGGCGGCCTGCTGGAACTGACCGTGCTGGACCTGCGCTCCTACCGCTCGGCGCAGAACCTGCCCGACGGGACCATCCTCGGCCAGGAGCAGAAGTCCTGGCTGCGGCAGGGGATTTCGCGCGCCCCCGACACCTGGCACGTCTGGGCCAACTCGATCATGCTCAGCCAGCTGCGCGGCCGGCCCGGCGGCCCGTACATGTTCACCGACCAGTGGGACGGCTTCCTCGCCGAGCGCAAGGAGGTGCTCGGCCACGTCCACAGCAGCGGCCTCGAGGACCTGGTGGTGCTCACCGGCGACTGGCACTCCGCCTTCGTGGACGACATCCGGCCCGATTTCGAGGACGTCTCCGCGCCCGTCATCGGCACGGAGTTCACCGCCCACTCGGTGACCTCGGGCGCCTACGACGCGCAGTGGAACGCCACCAACGGGCCGCTGATGGGCCGCGCCAACCCCCACCTGAAGTACTTCGAGGGCAACCGCTACGGCTACGACGTGCACGAGGTCACCGCGCGGCGCTGGAGCACCCACATGCGGGTGATCGAGGACCGGCGCGACCCCGCCTCGCCGGTGTCCACGCTCACCACCTTCCACGTGGACCGCGGCAGACCCGGGTCGTACGAGGACCCGGCCACCAAGGGGTCCGCGGCCCAGTACCGCAGGGACTGAACCCGCCCGGCGGCGCGGCGCGTTTCACACGTCAGTGGAGTTCCGCGCGCCGCGCCACCGGCCTACGCTGCGATCATGTTCGCTGCCTACGCCGCCCGAATCGACCGTGACCAGCCGCTCGACGGCCTGGAGCTGGGGGAGCGGCCGGCCCCCGAGGCACGCCCCGGCTGGAGCGTGATCGACGTCAAGGCCGCCTCCCTCAACCACCACGACCTGTGGTCGCTGCGCGGGATCGGCCTGGACGAGAAGGTCCTGCCGATGATCCTGGGCTGCGACGCGGCGGGCGTCGACGAGGACGGCAACGAGGTCGTGGTGCACTCCGTCATCGGGCAGACGGGCCACGGCGTGGGCCCCGAGGAGCCCCGCACCATCCTCACCGAGCGCTACCAGGGGACGTTCGCCGAGCGGGTCGCCGTACCGACGTGGAACCTGCTGCCCAAGCCCGCGGAGCTGTCCTTCGCCGAGGCCGCCTGTCTGCCGACGGCGTGGCTGACCGCGTACCGCATGCTGTTCACCAACGCCGGGGTGCGCCCCGGCGACAGCGTGCTGGTGCAGGGCGCGGGCGGCGGGGTGGCCACCGCGGCGATCGTGCTGGGCGCCGCCGCGGGCCTGCGCGTCTTCGCCACCAGCCGGGACGCGGCCAAGCGCGAACGGGCCCGGCAGCTGGGCGCGGAGGCGGTGTTCGCCACGGGGGAGCGGCTGCCGCACCGGGTGGACGCCGTCATGGAGACGGTCGGCGCCGCCACCTGGTCGCACTCGGTCAAGTCCCTCAAGCCCGGCGGCACCCTGGTCATCTCGGGCGCCACCACCGGCTTCAACCCCGAGCGCACGGAGCTGAACCGGATCTTCTTCCTGGAGCTGAAGGTCGTAGGCTCCACGATGGGCACCAAGGAGGAGCTGGCCCAGCTGCTGAGCTTCTGCGCGGCCACGGGCGTGCGCCCCGTCATCGACTCGACACTGCCGCTGGACCGCGCGCGGGAGGGCTTCGAGCGGATGGCCCGCGGCGAACTCTTCGGCAAGATCGTCCTGACGAACTGAGGCGGGAGGGGCGCGGGGAACTGCGCGACCGGCCCCCACCGGCCCGCAGATGAGCCACCGCCTTCGAGGGGGGCGTTTACGCAGGGGCCAACGATCCCTCCCGCAACGGGAGTCGTGATTAGCCTCCCCCCGTTTCCGGGAATGAGCACCGGCAACGGGGGAGGGGATGTGCGATGCCATCAGGATCGGGACCAGGACCGGGCGCAGGGACGGGAGCGGGGCCGGGATCGGGGACAGTGCCGGGCCCGTCCGGGCCGCCGGGCGGCGGCCGGCGCACGCCGGGCCGGATGCCCGCCTACGCGGGCATGGACCGCTTCGTGGCCGCCTTCGACAAGCTCGTCGTGCAGTCCCGCCGCAGCCGCAGCCGGGTGCCCGTCGTGCTGCTGGCCGAGCCGGACGGCGGCGGCGCGGGGCGCCGGATCGTGCAGGGGCTGCGCGCCCGGCTGCGCGGCGACGCCGCGATGCTCGCCCCGCACGCCTATCTGCCGCCCGCCGCCCAGGACCCGCCGCAGCTGGAGATGTTCGAGCAGGTCGCCCTGCAGCTCGCCGACTCCATGCCGCGCGGTACGGGCCAACTGCGGCTGCCCGGCTACCGGTTGCTGCACGCCGTGCTCACCGCCCCGCGCCTGGAGGGGCCCCTCGAACAGCGCCACGACACCCTGCGCGACCACTGCTACGCCGACCACCGCCGCTGGTCGGCACCGGCCCGCACCTTATGGTGGCTGGGCGGGCGCAACCAGGCGGGCGGCGGCTCCATGGTGGAGCTGCTGTGGAACTTCGTCGCCGGGCCGCTCTTCCAGCGCCTTCCGTGCTGGCTGTTCGGGATGCGCTCCAACCGCCGCATCCTGGGCCACGGCCGCAGCCGCCGGTGGTACGCGCAGTGGTACCGCCAGCAGCACGGCGCCCCGCCCACCGACTTCTTCCGCTCCGCCCTGGACCTGGTGCGCGAGGACGGCACCGACGGCGGGCGCGACGGTGAACAGACCGACCGGGTGCTGATGCACGCGCTGCTGTCCGACCTGGACGCGGCCACCCGCTACCACCGCCTCAGCCCCTGGCGCCGGCGCCGCAGCACCCGGTTCGTGCTGCTCCTGGAGGAGCTGGGGCACGCCGACTCGCGCACCCAGCGCTTCGTACGCGAACTGCGCGCCGCGACGGAGGACCTGGGCAGCACCTCCGTCCTGGTGGTGGCGGCCGGGGCGCGCTCGCTGGCCGCCCGGGTGCCGGACATCGAACCGGCCGACCTCGCCCACGCGGGCGCCGAGCTCGACCTGGTCGAGCAGCGCGGGGTGCTGCCGGGGCAGCCCAGCGGCATGGCCGTCCCCGTACGCGCCGACGCCCCCGAGGACGACCAGCAGGCCGCCTACTGGCTGGGCCGCCGCCCCCGCCTGGTGCCGCCCGTGCACCGCCTGGGGCCCGGCGCCGAACTCGCGGGCTACGCCGGGGTGCTGGGCCTTGCCCTGGCGGTGCTCGCCGGGCTCTTCGTGCTGCGGCTGCCGCTGCCCGGCGTCGGCGGCCAGGACGACTGCCGGGGCGAGACGTTCCTGGGCACCGACGGCGCGTGCGTGGGCGTCGCCGAGGGCGCCAAGGGGTTCGGGGACAGCCCGGGGGAGAAGGGCGTACGGGAGGCGCTCGGCCTGATCGAGGCGCAGAACCAGAAGGTCGAGGCCGAGATGCGCACCCGGCCCGGCGACGACCCCAGGGCCCGCGCCCGCACGGTCGTCTACCTGGGCCCGCTCAGCGGGGGCAAGGGCGCGGACGACCCCGTGCGCGGCGGCACCCTGCCCGAGCTGCGCGGCCTGGCGCTCGCCCAGGCCCGGATCAACGAACTCGCCCTGGACGGCGGGGACCGCGTACCACTGCGGGTGCTGACCGCGAACGCCGGCAACCGCTTCCAGGACGCCCGGCAGGTCGCCGAGCAGATCGCGCAGCTCGCCCGGCAGGACCCCGCCATCCTGGGCGTGGTCGGCTTCGGGCAGAGCCGCCCCGGCACCCTGGAGGCGATCGACGTCCTGGACGCCGCCGGCATCCCGATGGTCGGCACCTCCGGCACCGCCGCCGACCTGCTGGAGCGCGGCCCGTACTACTACCAGGCGGCGCCGGCCAACTCCCGGGCCGCACAGATCATGGCGGCCTTCCTGCGGCAGGCGAACACCGTCGGCGGCGGCAAGGAACGGGCCCAGCGCGTCGAGCTGGTCGCCGACCCCACCGACATCTACAGCAAGGACCTGGCCGCGGACTTCGAGCGGGCCTACGGTGCGGCGAGGACCACGGTGCGCCGCTACACCCCCGCCGACAGCCGCGGCAGCCGCCCGGTGCCCGGAGCGCCGCGCGGCACGCTCGCGCCCAGCGCCCCCGACCTGGCCCGGCAGATCTGCGGGGCGGTGGAGAAGGCGCCGCGTACGGCCGTGGTGTGGACGGCGCGGGCGGGGGAGTTCACCGACTTCCTCCAGGAGGTGGACCGCATCGGCGAGCGCTGCCCGCGCATCACCGTCCTCGGCGGCGACGACGTCACCAACTCCCTGGTCCAGGACGAGCATCCGCAGGACCACTTCGCGGGCCTGACGCTGTTCTACGTCACCCACGGCAACGCCCCCGAGCTGGTACGGGCCGGGGGCGCGGCGGCAGCGGAGGCCGGGCAGTTCACCCGCGCCTACGACCGCGAGGCCAAGCGGCTGAAGTGGGGCGCGGCGATGCGTACCGACGGGCATCCGGTGCTCGCCTGGGACGCGCTGCGCTATCTGTCCGAGGCCGTGGACGAGGCGCGTGCCTCGGTGGACGGCGCCGAGGAGCGGCTGGTGGCAAGCCAGGTGCAGGCGGTGCTCTACCAGGGCCTGGGCGCGGGCGGCTTCAACGGCGCGACCGGGCGGATCGACTCGGCGGGCGCGGCGGGCGGCGGCCGGGCCACCCCCGACAAGCTGGTGTTCGTGATGCGGGCGGGCGACGGCGCGAGCCGTACCGAGCACGCCGAGCTGGTGTGCGGCGCGCTGACCAAGGGCCGGGTCCGCACGGAGTGGGGAGCGGGGGGCTACGCCTGCCCCGGTGCCTGAGGGAGCGGGGCGCTCTGGGACGTTGGGGGCATGGGCAGCGACATGAGCGGGACGGCGGCGGGCGCGGTGGTGCTGCGGGCCGCCGGGCGGCGGGCGACGGCCTGGAGCAACGGCGGCGGGGTGACCCGGGAGGTGGCCGCGGCCCCGGCGGGCGCCGGGTGGGACACCTTCGACTGGCGGGTGAGCCTGGCCGAGGTGACGCGGGACGGCCCGTACTCCCCGCTGCCCGGCATCGACCGGATCCTGACGGTCGTCGACGGCGCGGGCCTGGACCTCACCGTGGACGGCACCCGGCACACCCTCCCCGGGCGCCACCGCCCCTTCCCCTTCTCCGGATCCGCCGCCACCGACTGCCGTCTGCTGGACGGGCCCGTGGTCAACCTCAATGTGATGCTGCGGCGCGGACGCGCGCGGGCCGAGGTGGAGCTGCTGCGCGGCGAGCGCGAACTGCCCGGCGCCGCGCACCCGGTGAGGGGGCGGTCGGTGCTGGTCGTCGCGCTGGAGGGGCGTACGGAGGTGGCGTCTTGTGCCGAGGGGAGCGGACGTGGCGCGCCGGAGCGGCTGGAGCGGTTCGACGCGGTGCTGCTGCCCGGCGGGGTGCCGGCCACGGCGCGGACGGACGGTGTCGCGGCGCTGATCACCGTGTCGGCGGGCTGAGCGAGGGGGTACGGACCCCGGCCGGGCCCCGCGTGACCGGGCGGGGCGGGGATGGCCGATGATGGCGGGAAACCGGTGGAGTGCGGGGAGCGCGGGGTGGCCGGACGCCGCCGGCTCCCCCTGGGCGACACGGCACGGCGACGGTGCGCGGGCGATGGCGCACCGGGTACGAAAGCGGGCAACTGGGCATGGCGAAAAGGGCGATACGAACGGTCCAGCGGCAGTACCCGCGCGGCTCGCTCCTCAAGGCGGCGGGCATGGGCGCTGTGGCGGCGCTGCTGCTCGGGCTCCTGGGCCACGGCGGCGTCGGCCGGGAGAGGGCATCATGGTCGGCATGGCCCGCACCCCACAGCTCCCGGCCGCCATCGGCCCCGACGCCCTGACGGCCGGGGTCCGGCGGGCCCGTGGCCGCGGCCGCCCGCGCGGCGGGCCGGGGCGGAGCCGCCTGGAGAGGGCGTTCGGGCTGGGGCTGATGCTCCTGGCGGTGGCCGTGGTGCTCGCGGTCGTCACCGCCTCCGGCGCCTACGCGCTCGTCGGCACCGACGCCCCCTTCCTGGTCAACTCCCGCGGCCCCGCAAAGGGCCCGGCGCCGACGGGCGCCCGTGTCGCGGCCGGGGTGATGTGCGCGGCCTTTCTCGCGCTGATCGCCGCCTTCCTGCGCACCGCGGCCCGCGGCGCCCTCACCCGCCAGACCCTGGCCGTGGACGCCGAGGGCATCTGGCTCGCCCGCGGCCGCCGTGTCCAACAGGGCCTGTACTGGGGCCAGATCGCGGCGGCTGATGTCGTGACGCCGGAGCCGGAGCCGGAGCCGGAGCCGGAGCCGGAGCCCGAGCCCGAGCCCGAGCTGGAGCCCGAGCCCGAGCGGGAGCCGGACCCGCGGCCGCGGCCGGTGCCGGCGCCCGACCCGGATGCGGCCCCGGAACCCACCCCGCCTCCCGCGCCTCGCCCGTCCGTGGCCTCTGCGAACGGCGCCCCCGCCGCAGCACCCCACCCCCTGCCCCCCTACCTCGACCTCTACCCCCTCCACCGCGCCCAGGACGGCGACGGCCCCCTCGACCGCCGCCTGATCACCGCACCGCCGTCCCGCCCCGGCCTCAGAGGCCGCCGCTACACCATCGAACTGGACTGCACCCCGGCCCAGTTGGGACGACTGCGCACGGCCCTGCGCCACTACTCCGCCGCGGGCCCGGAAGCCACCCGCTGACCCCCACCGCACCCCCGGCCGTACGCGTCCCGTCCCAACTCCCTCAGGGCGCGGGGACGTTCACGATGCCGCGGTGCGGGACATAGTGCGGCGCCGCGAGGCGGGGATGGGCGACGGTGACGCCGTCCAGTGCCACGATCGCGGAGCGCAGCTCGGCGGAGCCGTCGCCGTCGGCGAACCGCCGCCAGTCCGCGAGGCCGCTCCACTCCGCGTAGTTGACGGCCCGGCGGCCGTCCTTGCTCAGGTGGAAGTGGGCCCCGAGCAGTCCCTGCGGCCGTATCCGCTCCAGCAGGCCGAGCGCGGTGTCGGCGAGCGCGCGCTGACTGCCCGGCCCCTGGGTTTCGAAGGCGGGGGTGACCAGCAGGCCGGGGCGCTCGTCCGGGCTCGGCCGGGGTGCGTAGCTGCCGTACAGCGCGTGCCGCACCACCCCGGGGCGTTCGATGCCGGGAATCGACTCGTCGATTCGGCCGATCGCCGCCGGGCGCCGGGTACGGACCCACTCGCGGTGCGCGTCGTCGTGCGTCCACTGCGCGTAGTTCAGGACCTGACTGCCGTCCGTGCTCAGGAACGTGGTGAGCGAGAGCATCGCGTCCGGGCGCTCCTGGCGCTCCCACTCCTCGATGACGGCGTCCGCCGCCGGGCGCTGGAACCGCGGCTGGGGCACGATCCACGAACTCATCAGGATCGTGCCGGCGTCCGCGCGCCGGACGTCGGGGAAGGCGGCGGGGGCTGCTGTTGCCATGGTCGGCTCCGTTTCCTCTCGGCTGTCTGCCCTGATCCGCAGACGCCCGAAGCCTCACACCTGAACCGCGGTTGAGGTCAATGGCGGCTCCGATGTGTCAATGATGGTTGACAATGGAGAGGTGTCAACCTAGATTGACAGCTATGACCGAAGCAACGGATCTCGCCGAGCGGGCGGGCGACCGGGACCCCCGGATCGGGCTGCGCGCCGTCGCCGCCCTGCGCCGGCTGCTGGAGCAACTGGAGGCCGTGCAGGTGCGCAGCGCCCGCGCGCAGGGCTGGTCGTGGCAGGAGATCGCCGCCGAACTCGGCGTCAGCAGGCAGGCGGTCCACAAGAAGCACGGGAGGCGTTGATGTTCGAGAGGTTCACTGCCGCGGCGCGCGATGTCGTGCGCGGCTCGTGCGGGTACGCGGACCGCACCGGCGCCGCGGCCGTCGGCGAGGGCGAGCTGCTGCTGGCCCTCCTGGACCGTACGGACACCCCGGGAGCGCGGGTGCTGGGCGCGCTCGGGGTGCGCGAGCGGCGCGCCTCGGTGGAGCACGCGCTGGCGGCCGTACGGCGCAGGGGCGGGATGTCGGCCCCGGACGCCGAGGCGCTGGCGGGCCTGGGCATCGACGTCGAGGAGATCGTCGCCCGGGTGGAGCGCGAGCACGGGCCCGGCGCGCTGGCGGGGCCCGTGCGGCGCCGCGGCAAGCGGTCGCACCGCCCGTTCGCACCGGAGGCCAAGTCCGTCCTGGAGCGGTCGCTGCGCATCGCGCTCGGCCGCGGCGACCGGCACATCGGCGACGAGCACCTGCTCCTGGCGATGACCGCAGGGCCGGGCGTCGCCGGCGCCGTACTGGCCGAACACGGGGTGACGCGTGGCGAGGTCGAGAGGGTGCTGGACGCTCTCTAGGCGCCCGGCCGGGCGCCCGGATGCGGGGTCGAGTCCCCTGCGGGCCGCCCGTGGCCGGTCGCGCGGTTCCCCGCGCCCCTTGGCGGGGCGCGATGCCGAACCGGGCCTTCCCGGGTCCGCCGCCGTGGTTCACGGATAGCGGACCCGGACCGCCCCCATGCCCAGGGTGCTCTGCTGCGGCAGCATGCGGGCCTCGAAGACGGCCTGGAGCAGGGGGCCGAGCAGCTGGGCGAGGCGTTCGGCGCGGGAGCGGCCCAGGGCGCGCCAGGGTCCCGCGGCCAGCTCGTCGGTGCGGCGCTCGATCGCGTCACGGCCCTCGTGGGCCTGCTCGGTGGCGCGGCCGTCCGGGCCGATCCAGCCGCGCGCCGCGAGCCGGCCGCGGGCGCTGAGCCACTCCTGTGAAGTCCAGCCCCGCCCGGTGAAGTTGGCTTCCGGAGCCGCGCCGATCGCGGCGAAGGACACCAGCGCCTCGCACGGGTCCAGGCCGTGCGTGAGCAGCGCCGCCAGATGCCCGTCGCCGCGGTGCTCGCGCAGCACCGTGACGGCCTGCCACAGCACCAGATGCGGCTCCTCGGGCCAGGGCAGATCGAGGTTGGCCGCGGCCATCGGGCGCGCCGCCACCTGGGCGTTCTGCGCGGCCTGGCGGGCCAGCCGGGCGGCCTCGGCCATCCGCGCGGGCGGGAGCCGGCCGGCCGCCAGGCCGTGCAGTATCCGGTCCACCGCCTGCATCCGGGCGTCCAGCACCTTGGAGGGGGACGCCGTCGACCAGATCTTGGGTATGTACCGCGCGATCATCCGCGGGCTGAAGCTGTAGTACGTGGCGGCCACCAGCTCGGGGCCCGCCGTGCCGAGCGGGGCGGTGCGCCAGGCGAAGTAGCTGGGCCAGCGCGACTCGACGTCGTAACCGAGGGCGGCGGCCTCCTCGAATGCCTCCGGGGCGAAGTAGAGAGTGGCGTGGACGGGCTCCAGCAGGTGCCACATCCTGCGAGCCAGCGCGGGATAGTCCGACATCGAAACCTCTTGGCCTTCAAGATCCTTGCCGACAGGGCGTGTTGACTGTAAGCGGGAACACGGCGAGAGGTCCGCGATTTTGGGCGGCGGGGCCCGGCGGCGGGCGAAAAGCCGTGCGAGGGTCTGAGTTCCCCGATTACGCGCGGTGAATCCAGACCCCCGCAAGCTCACTGTGTGTAACTACGGCTTCGGGTCGCGCAGCAGAGCGCCGATGTGGACGGCGGCCGTGGACAGCCGGCGCCGGGCCTCCTCCAGCTGCTCCGGTGACACGCCGTGATCGCGCGCCGCGTCCCGCAGATCGTCGCGGAAGCGGTCCAGCAGCCGGTCGAAGTCGCGGCCCGGCTCGCCGGAGGCCGGCTCCCGCGCCCACGCGGGCGCCTCGGGGGCGTCCTGCGCGCCCGCCTGCCCCAAGTCCTCCGGCCGCTCCTTGGCGAGGTCCACCCGCTCGCCCCTCTCCCGCCCGTCCGGCCCGGTGCCCTCCGCGGCGGCGTCGGCGTCCTTGTGGCCCGTATAGCGGCCGACCTCGCGGGAGACCTCGGACAGCGCCTCGCGCACCGCGCCCGCCCAGTCGCCGGTACGCACATGCCCCTGCGCCTGCTCCTGGACGCGCTTGACGACCCGCAGCACCTCCTCGCGCGCGAAGACCTGCGCCTCGCGGGCCTGCTTACGGGCCCGCTGCGCCTCCTGCTTGGCGCGCCGGCTCTCCTCCTTGGCGCGGCGGGCCTGCTCCTTCCACTCCTCCTTGGCGCGGCGGAACTCCTCCTTGGCCTGCCGCCAGCCCTCCTTGTCGCCGAAGGCGTGCTCGAAGTAGTCCGCGGGGTCGGGGAAGCCCGTCCCGCCGCCCCGCCCGCCCTTCGCGCCGCCCGTGCCGTCCTCGCCGCCGGAGGCCTTGCGGGCCTGCTGCGCCGCCTCACGGATCTCGCGGCGCAGATCCCGCGCCGACCCGCTCACGTCCTCGCGGATGTCGCTGGCCAGCGCCGCGACCGACTCGCGGATCTCCAGTTCCAGATCGGCCAGTTCGCCGCCGCGGTCGGCGAGTTCGGCCCGGCCCGCCTCGGTGATCGAGTAGACCTTGCGGCCGCCTTCGGTGGCGTGCGTGACCAGGCCCTCGGCCTCCAGCTTGGCCAGCCGCGGGTAGACGGTGCCGGCGGAGGGCGCGTACAGGCCCTGGAAGCGCTCCTCCAGGAGGCGGATGATCTCGTAGCCGTGGCGCGGGGCCTCGTCCAGCAGCTTGAGGAGGTACAGGCGCAGACGGCCGTGGGCGAAGACGGGGGGCATGGCTCAGAGCACCTTCTTGTCGGCGGGCTGGTCGGCGGGGGCGTCGCTGCCCGGGGCGGACTGCGGCCCGTCGTGCGGGCCGTCCTGGGGGGAGTGGGGGAAGTCGGCGGACGGCGGGCGGCGCAGCAGTGCCAGGCCGCCGGTGACGGTGGTCACCTTCAGCCTGCCGTTGCCCGCGCCGAGCCGGCCGGTGATCCGCTTGGCGCCCCACTGGCCGCTGACCCGCAGGTCCTCGAAGGCGTTGGAGACCGTGCCGCTGGCGGTGTTGGCGTCCACCTGGGCGTCGGCCGGGTCGGGCAGGCGGATGGCGACCTCGCCGGAGACCGTGGTGAGGCTGATGTCCGTGCCCTTGGCGGCCGGGTCCAGGTCCAGCACCATGTCGCCGCTGACGGAGTCGGCGCGTACGCGGCCGCCCGCGCCCTCGATGACCGTCAGATCGCCCGAGACGGAGTTGAAGCGCAGATCGCCGGTGACGGCCTGCGCCTCGACCCGGCCCGAGACGGAGTCGGCGCGCACCGGGCCGGTCAGCCCCACCAGGGTGCCGTCGCCGGAGATGCCGCGCAGGTCCGTACGCGCCGAGATCCCGGTGATCACCGCGCTCGCGCCGACCACGCCGACCTCGACGCGGGTGGCGGCCGGGACGGTCACCGAGACCACCGCGCTGCGCTGCCACCCCTTGCGGTCCAGGAACTTCAGGAAGCCCTTCCAGGGGAGGTCCTCATAGGCGACGGTGAGGGTGCCGTCCTCCAGGGAGACGGTCAGCGGCGGGCCGGACAGCTCGCCGATCTCCACGCGGGCCGGGCCGCCCTCGGTGGTGCCGACGACGTTGACCGTGCCGTTGACCACGCGCACGTTGAGGGCGCCGAAAGGCTCGTCGATCTCCAGAACGCGCGGCGTGTCCACCTGGACCGGGCCGTGCGACCACTCGCTTCCGGCTGACATTCCTGGCCTCCCCTGGATAGCAGGCATCACAACATATCGTGTCTACGTTAGACACGATATATCGCGGATGGGGGAAGTCAAGGGGATCGCGATACGGGGCGGGACTGCGCCGCCCGCCCCGTACGTCCCGCCCGGACCTACTCGTCGTCCTCGTCGTCCAGGCGCGCCAGCCAGGTCGCCAGGCGCTCGACCGGCACCTCGAAGTCCGGGTTCAGATCGACGAACGTGCGCAGCTGCTCGGCCACCCACCCGAGGGTGACCTCCTCCTCGCCACGCCGGTTCTCCAGTTCCTCGATGCCGCGGTCGGTGAAATACACGTGCTCTCCAGCAGGGGTCATGGGACATTCCCGGCCAGGATAGGCAGGCACCGCCACCTCTCGCGTCACACGCGGGCGGGGGCTAATCTGATCAGCTGTCAACGGTCCTGCGGTAATGGGTAGTTGCCGCCGAGGGGGAGCAGGAGGCCGTTATGCCCGATCGTGCCCAGCGCATCGAGCTGCCCGACGGAACCGAAGTGTGGGCCCGGGTCTCCCGGCTGGAGGGCCCAGGATCCGCGGACGGATACGAGGAAGACGGGATCGGCGACTACGAGGACGTCGGCGCGTGGGAGGCCCTGACCACCCGCGTCGAGGGGCTCAAGGACCTGGTCGGCGGGGTCGCCGCCAGCGTCCGCGCCGCCACCGAGCGGGTCGCCCCGCACGAGACCAGCGTCACCTTCGGCGTGGAGGTCTCGGCCAAGCCCGGCAAGGCGGTCGCCCTGCTCGCCGACGGCGAGGCCAAGGCCAACCTCTCGCTGACGCTGACCTGGCGCCGCGAGGAGCCCCTGCCGTCGGCGGCCGGGACCCCGGGGCCCGGTGGCCGCCCCGGCGCGGACGGCGGGCCAGGGGCGCAGGGCCGGCCGGGCCCCGGCTCCGCGGAGCGCTGATGACGCCCCCCGAGGACCGCCGCCGTGCCGGCCGCGTCGACAGGCAGGCGTACGCCCAGCTCCTGGACCTCGCAGGGCACGCCACCGTAGGGCTGCGCGCCGCGCCCGGATCGCCGGACGGGCGGCTGTGGGGCAGCGGGGTGCTCATCGCCCCCGGCTGGGTGCTGACCTGTGCGCATGTCTTCGTCAGCGAGGACGGGCGGCGGCGCGGGGCGGGCCCGGACGGCGAGGTGGGCGTGGTGGTCGAGGGGCGCACGGTGCCCGCGCGCCTGGAGTACGACCTCTCGCGCCCGGCGCCGCCCCCGCAGGCCGCCGCCGACGCCCCCGAGGTCACCGTCGTGGCCGCCGCCGGCGCCGCCCGCGACGTCGGCGGCGCCGAGGTGCGCCCCGACCTCGCCCTGGTCCGGCTGCTGCACCCCTGCCCGGCGCACGCCTGCGCGTGGTTCGGCGACCAGCCCGCCACGCTCCTGGAGGACGCCTACATCTTCCGCGGGTACGACGAGCGCGCTGCGCAGGGCCGCGGCGCCGAGCCCGTCGACCCGTTCATCGCGGTCCGCTTCAGCTCCCGCGACAGCCGCGGACTGCACTTCGGCAGCGATGTCCGGGTGACCCCCGGCGCCTCCGGAGGGCCGCTGCTGGACTGCGACCGCGGCGAGGTGGTCGGCATCGTCAAGAGCCGCCACCGCGAGGACCGGGTGGTGCTCGCGGTGCCGTTCGCCGCGCTGCGCGCCCTGGGCCCGCAGCACCTGCTGCCGGGCGCCGAAGGGCTCGGCCCCGACCCGTACCACGCGCTGCTGAGCGCCCACGACCGCTGGCACTGGGAACAGCAGCAGCTCGGGCAGGGCGGCGAGGACACCTGGTTCGACGTACAGCGCTCGATCATGGCGGGGCGCGAGCGGGGGTGGGAGCTGCGAGAGCGCCTGCAGGCGCTGAGCCTGCTGGCCGAACTCCCCGCGCCCCGCGACCCGTACGCCGTCGAGGCGGCGGTCGGCGAGGTGCTGGGCCTGGGCGGCCGGGCCGGGGCCTTCTCACTGCGCACCTGGCGCGACGGGCACGGCGCGCTCTACCAGGCCAGCGACGCCTATGCGGAGCTGTGCAACTTCGTGCACTACCTGCGCATCGCGGCGCAGTACGCGGCCGACGAGGCGCGCGCGGAGGCGGCTTTGGCGGGGGAGCCGGAGCGGCCCGACCCCGAACACGCCGTAGCGAGGGGGCCGCTGGCCTTCACCGGCGCGGGCGCCGGCGCGGAGCGCGAGAAGGCCGCCGCGCGGCTGGCCGAATTCGTCACCTCCCGCGCGGTCGTCCTGGGCGCCAAGGACCGCGAGCGCATCGGGGCGGTGCGCCGGCGCCCCGACTCGCTGCTGGTGGAGTTCGAGCCGCTGTTCTACGACGCCGAGGGGCGCCCGCTGTTCAACTGGCGGGTCAGCGAGGGCTACGGGCAGGGCCACTGGCTGTGCGTGGACCTCCACGAGAGCGACGGCGGGCTGCCCTTCGAGCAGGCCGAGGCCCAGGTGCTGCGGCGGCTCGGCGCCCGGCTGCGCCACACCGACGACCAGGCGGGCGCCCGGGTGCGCCTGGAGGTCGCCGTCCCCGAGGGGTTCTGGCACACCCCGGCCGCCGCCTGGCCGGTGGCCGCCTCCACCCGGCGGGCCGCCCGGCTGCGCGCGGTGGGCACGATGCGTACGGTCATCCTGCGCGACCAGGGGCGCCGCCACGAGGTGGACGCCTACTGGCTCGAACGCTGGCAGAACCTCACCGCGGCACAGGAGTTGAGACCGCTGCGCATCCCGCCGCGCGAACGCGCCGGCGCCGCGGGCATCTGGGCGGTGCTGGAGCGCGGCAGCGAGGGCGCGGTGCCGGTGCTGTGCCGCACCGTCGCCGACGGCGTCGGGAGGGAGGTCGTGGGCCGCGCCCTGGACGTGGGCTACCCGGTCGGCCTGTGGCACTCCGGCGGCCACGGGGACGAGGACTGCAACGAGGTCTGCGAGGTCTTCCACCGCAGGGTCAGGGAGTTACTGGCCGGGCCCGGAGGAGTCACCCGCCTCCCCGAGCTCGTGCGCAACCTGCGGGGAAGGGCCGAGGAGGGCGACGTCGCCTGGGCCCGCGAACTCGTCCTGCTCTACGACGACCCGGGCAACCCCATCCCCCAACTCTTCGGCCGGCACGCGCACTTGTCGCCGCGTTGACGTACCCGGAGACTTGAAACAGCCCCGCGCGCTTCCGTACGGCTGGGTACTGTCATAGCGTCGTGGGAGATTGTCTGTGGCGGGCGTGGGGGAGAGGCCGGGGGTCGCTCGATCCATCGCGTCCCGGGACGCCCCGGTGACCCTTCGCTCCGCCCTCTGCCCGGCCGGCGACGAGGAGTTCCGACGTGAGCGACTGGCTCATCTACCGTGGCGCGGGGGCTCCGCACGACGGAATCGAGCACCTGCCGCCGCCACCGCCATGGCGGGATTTCGACGGCGGCCCCCTGGTGCCGCCGCCCGCAGCCCTCGATCACGCCTCCGAGCGCAGGCTGGGAGTACGCCGCAGGGAGGCCAGCTACCACCGGCCGGGCGAGACCGAGCGCGAGCTGGTCAACGCCGCGCTGTATCTGCGCCGTCCGCTGCTGGTCACCGGCGCCCCGGGCAGCGGAAAGAGCACCCTGGCACACTCCGTCGCCTACGAGCTGGGCCTGGGCAGGGTGCTGAACTGGCCCATCGTCAGCCGCAGTTCACTGCGTGACGGGCTCTACCAGTACGACGCCATCGGGCGCCTGCAGGACCTGCAGATAGCCCGCGCCGCGGCCGCCGGCCCCGGCGCCGCGGACCAGGAGCCGGAGCCGGGCGGCGGCATCGGCCGCTACATCCGCCTCGGCCCCCTCGGCACGGCCCTGCTGCCCGCCGCCAGGCCCCGCGTCCTGCTGGTGGACGAGCTGGACAAGAGCGACATCGACCTCCCCAACGACCTGCTCAACGTCCTGGAGGAGGGCGAGTTCACCCTCCCGGAGCTGGAGCGGCTGGCGGGCTCCGCCGCCGAGGTCCAGGTCATGACCGACGACGGCACCCGCGTGAGTGTGCGGGGCGGCCGGGTGCGCTGCCGGGCCTTCCCCTTCATCGTCCTGACCAGCAACGGCGAGCGCGACTTCCCCGCCCCCCTGCTGCGCCGCTGCATCCATCTGAACATCCCCACCCCGGGCAAGGAGCGCCTGGCGGGCATGGTGCGGGCCCACTTCGGAGAGGATGCCGCCGAGCGCTACGAGTCGGTCATCGACCGCTTCCTGGACCGCGAGCCGGGTGATGTGCGCGCCGTCGACCAGCTGTTCAACGCCATCCACCTCACCCAGAAAGCCGGTTGGACGGACGAGGACGAGGAGGAGACCCGACGGCGCCTGACGGCCGAACTGCTGCGTCCTCTCGATCGGACGAGGTGAGCGCGGTGCCCACCGGGCCCGGCGCCACCCCTCTCGACCAGCTCGTCCAGCGGCTGCGCGCGGCGGGCCTGCCCGCCGACGCCCGCGGGCTGGCCGACACCCTGTGGCTGGCCCAATGGATCACACCGAGTGGCCCCGAGGGCGCCCCACCGCCCGCCGGCACCGCGGACCCGGCCCACCCACAGGGGCGAAAACCGGCCACATTCACCGTCGGGGAGGGGCAGGGCCCGGCCACCGCTGACGCCACGCCGTCCACCCCCTCCAGCCGCGACCCCGCGCGCGACACCCCCCGGCGCCCCGCCGTGGAACTGCTGCCCGCCCAGGACGGCCGCGCCCTGGACCCCGACCGCCGCCGGCTGGGCGAGGTCGGCGTCCCCATCGCCTCCGCCTTCCCCGGCCTGCTCCCCCTGCAGCGCGCCCTGCGCCCCGTGCGGCGCTACCACCCGCCGTCCGCGCCCGTACGCAGGGAGCTGGACGAGACCGCCACCGCCGAACTCTCCGCCCACGCCGAGATGATCATCCCGGTGATGCGCGGGGTGCACCGCCGTGAGACGGGCCTGCGCCTGCTGATGGACGGCTCCTCCTCGATGGCCGTGTGGGAGCAGATGCTGCACAACCTGCGCCAGGTCTGCGAACGCCTCGGCGCCTTCCGTGATGTGACGGTCCATTACCTCCACCCCTACGGCAGCCAGGTCGGCGTCGCGGCCGGGCCGGGACACGACGACCCGCTGCGCCGCGCCGACCAGCTCCACGACCCCACAGGACACCACCTCACCCTCGTCATCAGCGACTGCGCGGGACCGCTGTGGCGCGACGGCCGGATGCAGCGGCTGCTGTACCGCTGGGTGGCCGACGCCCCGGCCGCCGTCGTCCAGCCGCTGCCCCAGCGCATGTGGGGCCGGACCCTCCTGCCCGCCCTGGCCGGGACCCTGGTACGCCACCAAGGCCCCTACCGCGCCCTGGACTTCCAGCTCGCCCGCCGCCGGCGCGGGGCGCGGCGCGCCGCCGCCGCGACGTCCGGCGGGGCCAAGGAGCGGGTGGTGCCGGTCCTCTCCGCCACCCCCGCCGCCCTCGGCGCCTGGGCGGCGCTGGCCGCCGCCGACTCCGGGCTCTCGCTGCGCGGCGCCGCCGCCTTCCTGCGCAGCGACCACGGCCTGGAGGTCCGCCCCGCCGAGGAGCCCGAGCGCCTCGAACCCGCCCGCATGGTCCGCCAGTTCGAGCAGAGCGCCTCACCCGCCGCGCGCCACCTGGCCGTCCACCTCTCGGCCGTACCGCTCGCCCTGCCGGTCATCCAGCTCGTACAGCGCGCCATGCTGCCCCAGACCGGCCCCGCCGAGCTGGCCGAGGTGCTGCTCAGCGGCCTGGTCGAGCAACTGCCCGCGCCCGAGCTGCCGTCGGGCCACGACGCCGACGCCTCCGGGCCCTGGTACGGCTTCCTGCCCGGCGTACGCGACGAGCTGCTGAGCCGGCTGAGCGCGGGCGAGGCGGCCCTGGTGCTCAAGCACTGCTCCCTCTACATCGAGCGCACCTTCGGCCGCAGCGCCCGCAACTTCCCCGCGGTGGCCGTCGCGATGCTCTCCGGCAGCGGCCGCGAACCGGAGACCGGCCAGCGCGCCGTGCCCGAGCCCTTCGCCCGCATCTCCGAGCGCGTCCTGCGCCGCTTCGAGCCCGCCCTGCGCGAGCCGGTGCGCAAGCGCTCCCTGCCGCCCGGGGCCTCGCCCGCGGCGGGCGGCGCAGAGCTGCTGTGGCACTACGAACAGGAAGGCGCCGTACGGGACCTGGTCGAGGCGCTGCGGCTGCTGCGCGCCGGGGTGCAGCACGAACCGCTGGCCGGCGCCGACCTGGCCAGGGCCCTGCTGCACGCCTGGGCGCAGTGGCGTCAGCCCGACGCGCTGGTGGAGGCCGAGCGCGCGGCCGTCCAGGCGGCCACGGCCGCGGGCACGGACACCGCGGACGCCCCCACGCACCCGCCGGGCCCCGGCGAGGCCGACGCGGAGCGCACCAGGTCCCTGATCGTGCTCGCCCGGGTCCGCCACGCCCGCGCCCAGGAGCGCCGCGCCGCCGGGTCCGCACCGGGCGAGCAGGCCGCCCTGGAGGACGCGGTACGCCAACTGGACGCCGCCTGCCGCCTGATGGACCTGCCCGACGCGCGCCTGGTGGAGAGCGTGGTGCTGCGTACGGAGGTGCTGCGCCGCCTCGCCGCCCTCGACGCCGCCGCCCCCCAGGGGCCGGGCCCGGGGCGGCGCCCGCGCGCCCAGGATCCCCTGGAGGAGGCCGAGTCCGCCCTGATCGCCCTGCTGGAGCACTGGCCCTCGGGCGAGGAGGTCCCCGGCGAGATCCACGCCGCCCGCGGCGGCGTCCTGCTGGACCAGGCCCGCCGGGCCGCGCCGGATTCCGGACCGCACCGGGCGCGCGGCTCCCTGGCGGTACGGGCCGCCGCCGACCTGGGCGCCGCCGTCGTGCTGCTGCGCCGCCGCGGCGGCGCGGCGGACCGCGCGGTGTGCCACACCCTCCTGGACCTCGCCGAGGCCCACGGCCTGAGCGCCGAGGGAGCCGGGCTGCCCATCGTCCTGGACACCCTCGCCCAGGCCACCTCCCTCGCCCACGCACTGGCCGAACCCGCCCTGGAGGCCGACTGCCTGGCCCGTACGGCGGCCGCCCACCGCGCGGCGCACGCCCGCACCGGCGACGCGGCCGCCCTGGACCGGGCCGTCGACGCGCTCGCCGCCGCCCTCAGGCTGACCGCGCCGGACTCCGCCGAGCACAGCACCCTGCTCGCCGAGCGGGGCGCGGCGCTGCTGGACCGCGCCCGCCTGGAGCCCGCGGCGGAGCAGGGCAAACGCCTCGCCAACGAAGCGGTGCACGTCCTGCGCGAGGCGCTGGCCCGGGTCGCCCCGCAGGACCCCGCGCTGGGCGGCCACCGCCTGCTGTTCGGCCGGGCGCTGCGGCTGCGCCACGAACGCCAGCCTTCGCTGGCCGACCTCCACGAGGCCGACTGGGTCCTGGAGCTGGCCGCGCGCGGCACCGAGGACACGGCCGTGGCCGCCGCGGCCTGGCTGGAGGTCGGCGACGTACAGATCCTGCTGGACCGCCGCTTCGCCGCCCGCGAGCGCCACGACCGCGCCGCCTCCGCCTACCGCCGCGCCGCCGCCGCGGCCCTGACGGCGGGCGACCTGCTGCTGGCCGCCCGCGCCCAGCACCGCCGCGGCGAGGTCCTGGAGGTCACCGCGGGCCGCCAGGCGGCGCTGCAGGCCTACCGCGCGAGCTGGGAGCTGTGGCAGCGCGCCGCCGAGCAGGAGGGGCCCGAGGCGCTGCGGACCAGAGAGCGGATGCGGGCGCTGGACGCGGGCGGCTGAGCCGGCCGGACCGAGCCCGACGGTCAAAGGTGTTTCCGTGGACGGGAGTTCGGGAAAACGCCCCTCCATCCGGCCCAGAGGAGAGCAGCGTGCCGACTACCCCCCGCACCGCCCCGGCTCCGGCCGCCGACCCGGTCCGCCCGTCGGCCGAGCCGCTGCCCGACTTCCGCGGTGTCGACGTGGCCGCCGTGGCGGTGGGCACGGCCCACCCGGTGCTGGGCGATGTGGCCGCGCTGCTGCTGCGCAACTGGCCCTGCACGAAGGAGGCCGTGGCCTACTTCGAGGACGAGTCCTTCTTCGCGAACGAAGCCGTGGCCGGTTACGACGAAGCGGTCGACCCGCCCGACCAGTGATGCCCGCCGCTGTTCGCGGACCGTTCGCGATCGGCCCTTCTTGGCCAATCGGGCGCGCAATCCGGCCAGTTGTGCAGTGAATCGGTTCCCTGTTCGGGGCTCGAGCCATGCATCAGATGGCGGTGCGTCTGCTCGTCCCCCGTGTCCGGGGCGGGCGTGGGGCGGCCAGCTGCCCCGAGATGAGCGGGAGTTGACCATCCCGGACGCCGGTGAAGTCAGGGGGCGCTGTCGTGGTACACGAGATTGGTCGGGCAGCCGCCTTCCCCATCCGGCAGTTCGTCCTGAAGATGCACAGCCGCTGCAACCTCGCCTGCACGTACTGCTACATCTACACCAGCCCCGACGGTAGTTGGCGCGACCGTCCGGTGCGCTTACCGCAGCGCACCGCGCATCAGACGGCGCTGCGCATCGCCGAGCACGTACGCGCCCACGGCCTGCGCGCGATCCGCGTCAACATGCACGGCGGCGAACCGCTGCTGGCGGGGCCGGGACCGCTGCTGGACCAGGCCGCCGCCCTGCGCGCCGCGCTGCCCGCCGACTGCGCGGTCAGCTTCGGCGTACAGACCAACGGCACCCTGCTGACCGAGCGGGTCCTCGACGAGCTGGCCGGCGCCGGCTTCTGGGTGGGCCTGAGCCTGGACGGCGGCACCCCGGGCCTGAACCGCCGCCGCATCGACCACGCGGGGCGCCCTTCCTGGCCCGCGGTCTCCCGCGCCGCACGGCTGCTGACCCGCCGCCCCGACGTCTTCGCCGGCATCCTGTGCACCATCGACATCACCTCCGACCCGGCCCTGGTCTACCGCTCCCTGCGCTCGCTGGGCCCCCCGACGCTGGACTTCCTCCTCCCGCACGCCAACTGGTCCAGCCCGCCCCCGCTCCCCGGGGGCGCGGCAGGCCGCACGCCGTACGGGGACTGGCTGTGCACCGTCTTCGACCTGTGGTGGTGGGAGAGCCGCCCGGCCCCCGCGGTACGGCTCTTCACCGAGATCATCGGCCTGCTGCTGGGCCGCCCCGGCGCGACCGAAGCCGTGGGGCTCTCCCCGGTGGTCGTCCTCGTGGTGGACACCGACGGCGCCATCGAACAGGTCGACTCCCTCAAGTCCGCCTACGAAGGCGCCGCCGCCACCGGCCTGGACGTCTTCGCCCACACCTTCGACCAGGCCCTGGCCCACCCGGGCGTCATCGCCCGCCAGCGGGGCAAGGACGGGCTGGCCGCGCAGTGCCGTACCTGCGCCCTGGTGGAGGTCTGCGGCGGCGGCAACTACGCGCATCGCTACCGCGCCGGCGGAAGCGGATTCGGTAACCCGTCCGTGTACTGCGCCGATCTGGAGCGCCTGATCCGGCACATCGCCGACCGCCTCAAGACAGCGCTCAAGGCCAACTTGCCTGCCCCCAACATGACCTGACGCAGTGTCGCCGGATGGGGGCACACTTGGGCTATCGTGCCGAACAGCCGCCCCCGGCACGCTCGATCCACCGCTTATCAGGGAGACGGTCGCATGGCCGAACAGTCCAGTACCACCGGCTCCAACGAGCACATCACCATCAGCTACGCCGGATTCAACCGGCCGTGGGCCGCCTGGATCTCGCACCAGCTGGAGCAGCTGGGCCACGGCACGACGATGCTGCGCTGGGACCCGTCCGCCGCCAGCCCTCTCACCGAGGAACTCACCGGCCTGCTGGCCGCCGAGGGGCGGCTGCTGATGGTGCTGGACGACTGGTACTTCCGGCTGGGCCCCAAGACGGCCGAGGAGTGGTCCGCCGCGTTGCAGGAAGTCGTCGCCGTCAACGCCGACCGGTTCGCCGCCGTCAGCGTCGCCTCCCAGAAGCTGCCCACCACCGCCGCCGTGCTGCGCCCCGCCGACCTGCGGGACCTGGACGCCGTCGAAGCGGGCCGCCGAGTCCTGCGCCGCCTGGGCATGGACCCCGTCCGACGCCCCGTGCGCGATCCGGCCCTCAACGCACCGCGCTTTCCCAACGACCCGCCCGAGGTGTGGAACATCCCACGCCGCAACAACCGCTTCACCGGGCGCGACAACGTCCTGGAGGACCTGCACGGCAAGCTCGCCGACGCCTCCTCCGCCTCCGGCCCGCCGCGCGAGACCCGGATCGCCCTGTACGGCATCTCCGGCGTCGGCAAGAGCCAGATCGCCGCCGAGTACGCCCACCGCTTCGGCAACGACTACGACGTGGTGTGGTGGATCAGCGCCACCAACCGCGGCGCCGCCCGCGAGCAGCTCGCCGAGCTGGCCACCCGGCTCAACCTGCCCGTCGGCCAGGAGATCGGCGACCGCATCCGCGCCGTCCACGAGGCGCTGCGCACCGGCCGCCCCTACCGCCGCTGGCTGCTGATCTTCGACAGCGCGGACGACATGGAGCAGATCGAGGACCTGGTCCCCGACGGCCGCGGCCACGTCCTGATCACCACCCTGACCCGCGACTGGTCAGGCTCCGGCAGCGCCCAGGAGATCGAGGTGCTGCCCTTCACCCGCGTGGAGTCCGTGGCCTACGCCCGGCGCCGGGCCGCCCGGCTCACGCCCAAGGAAGCGGACCTGCTGGCCGACGCCGTCCAGGACCTCCCGCTGCTGCTGGCCCAGACCGCCGCGTGGCTGGACGCCAACCCCATGCCGCCCATGGAGTACATCGACCTGATCCGCCGCGGCGAGCCCAGCCTGGTCGGCATCCGGATCTCCTCCGACTACCCCATGGCCTTCCAGACCAGTTGGGCCATAACGCTCAACACGCTGCGCGAGCGCAGCCCGGCGGCGGTCGAACTGCTCAAGCTCTTCGCCTGCTTCGCCCCCGACGCCATCCCCGTCCCCATGCTCGCCAAGGCCCGCCGCGGCGACCTGCCCGAGCACCTCGCCGACCTCGCGGCCGAGCCCATCAGCTGGAACACCGCGCTGCGCCGGCTCACCGAGTCCACCGCCGTACGCCTGGAGTACCAGACCTCCCAGGCCCAGGAGCCGGCCGTGGAGACCGCCCAGATGCACCGGCTCTACCACCGCTTCCTGCGCAGCGACATGACCGAGGACGAGCGCGAGGCGATGTCCGCCACCGCCTGCCGGGTGCTGGTCTCCGCCGACCCCAAGAACCGCTTCGACACCCGCGACTGGGACCGCTACGCCGAGATGATCCCGCACCTGGAGCTGGCCGGTGTGCTGGACAGCTCCGACCCGGACGTGCACTCCCTGCTGATCAACTGCAACGAGTACCTGAGGGTGCGCGGCGAGTACCGCACCGGCCTGCGGCTGTGCGAGCAGTTCATCTCCCGCTGGCGTACGAGGCTGCCCGCCACCTCGCGCACGGTGCTCTCGGTGACCCACCAGCACGCCGGAATGCTGCGCAGCCTGGGCCGCTACCGCGAGGCCGAGGCCGTCGGCAGCGCGGTCGTGGACCTGCTCGCCGCCGAGCGCGGCCCCTCCGACGCCGAGCTGCTGCGGGCCCAGGCGGGCCTGGGCGGCACGCTGATGGCGCTGGGCTCCTACCAGCAGGCGCACGACCTGTTCGAGCGCGTGTGGCGGTGCTACAGCGAACTGCTGGGTCCCGAGTCCCCGCGCGCCCTGTCCTCCCGCAACAACCTCGGCCTGGCGGTGGGGCTCCTGGGCCGCTACGAGGAGTCGCTGGAGATCCACCGCGAGGTGCTGGAGATCCGGGAGCGCGAACTGCGCGCCCGCCACCGCCTCACGCTGGGCTCCGGCCGGGCCTACGCCCACATGCTGCGGCTGCTGGGCCGCTACACCGACGCCACCTCCCGCCAGGAGCTGAACGTACGGCTGCACCACCAGGTGATGGGCCGGCACAACCCGCAGACCCTGCGCGCCGACCACAACCTCGCCCTGTGCCTGCGCCGCTCCGGAGAGCTGGCCAGGGCCGAGGAGCTGATGCGCGACGTGGTCGGGCGCTGCCGGCGGATCCTGGGGCCGCGCGACCCGGACACCCTCATGGTCCAGGCCGACCAGGCCACCTTCCTGCGCGAGCACGGCGACCTGGGCCACGCCCGCGACCTGGCCGACGAGGTCGCCGAGCGCTACCGGGGCCTGGTGGGCGAGTCCCACCCGTACGCCCTGGGCACGCTCGGCAACACCGGCCTGGTGCGCTGGGAGTTCGGCGAGCGCGACGAGGCGCTGGCGCTGGCCGAGCGGGCCTTCAACGGCATGTCCCGCGCCATGGGCGCCGACCACCCCTGGACGCTGGGCTGCGCGCTGAACGCCGCCGGCGCCCGCAACCGCGTGGACGACGAGGAGGGCGCCGCGGCCCTGAGCCGCGACACCCTGGAGCGCGCCAAGCGGGCCCTGGGCGACAGCCACCCGCTGACCCTGTCCGCCATGAGCGCCCTCGCGGACGACCTGCGGGCGCTGCGCCGCGGCCAGGAGGCCGCCAAGGTGGAGCAGGAGGCCGTCCAGCGCCTGACCGAACTCCTCGGCGCCCAGCACCCGCACACCCTCTCCGCCCGCCGCCGCAACCGCCCGTACTGGGACTTCGAGCCCCAGCCGGTCTGAGCCCGGCCCACGCGAAAGGGCCCGCCCCCGCGGAAAGCGGGGACGGGCCCTTCGGCGTGCTGCCGGTCGGCTACCGGGCGCCGGTCACGCGTCGAAGACCTCGGCGACCAGCTGGGCCTGCTCGGCCTGGTGGCGCTTGGCCGAGCCGACCGCCGGGGAGGAGCTGTGCGGCCGCGAGATGCGGCGCAGGCGCTCACCGTGCGGGACGTCGGCGCCGACCGCCAGGTCCAGGTGGTCGATCAGGTTGAGACCGAGGAAGGGCCAGGGGCCCTGGTTCGCCGGCTCCTCCTGGGCCCACAGGTACTTCTCGGCGTTCGGGAACTTGGCGATCTCCGCCTGGAGCTCCTTGCCGGGCAGCGGGTACAGGCGCTCGATGCGGACGATCGCCGTGTCGGTGGCGCCGCGCTTCTCGCGCTCCGCCTCCAGGTCGTAGAAGAGCTTGCCGGAGCAGAAGACGACCTTGCGCACCGCGCTCGCGTCCACCGTCGCGTCACCGATGACCGGACGGAAGCCGCCCGTGGTGAACTCCTCCACCTTCGAGGCCGCGGCCTTCAGACGCAGCATCGACTTCGGGGTGAAGACGATCAGCGGCTTGTGGTGCGGGTTGTGCACCTGCCAGCGCAGCAGGTGGAAGTAGTTGGAGGGGAGCGTCGGCATGGCGACGGTCATGTTGTTCTGCGCGCACAGCTGCAGGAAGCGCTCGATACGGGCCGAGGAGTGGTCCGGGCCCTGGCCCTCGTAGCCGTGCGGCAGCAGCAGGGTGACGCCGGAGGTCTGGCCCCACTTCTGCTCCGCGGAGGAGATGAACTCGTCCACGATGGTCTGCGCGCCGTTGACGAAGTCGCCGAACTGCGCCTCCCACATGACCAGCGACTCCGGGCGGGCCAGCGAGTAGCCGTACTCGAAGCCCATCGCCGCGTACTCGCTCAGCAGCGAGTCGTAGACGTTGTAGCGGGCCTGGTCCTCGGAGAGGTAGAGCAGCGGGGTGAAGTCCTCGCCGGTCTCCCGGTCGATGAGCACCGCGTGGCGCTGGCCGAAGGTGCCGCGGCGGGAGTCCTGGCCCGAGAGACGGACCGGGGTGCCCTCCAGCAGCAGCGAGCCGATGGCCAGGGTCTCGCCCATGCCCCAGTCGATCGTGTCGTCCTCGACCATCGCCGCGCGGCGCTGCAGCTGCGGCAGCAGACGCGGGTGGACGGTGACCCGGTCGGGGATGTTGACCTGGGACTCGGCGATCCGCTTGACGACCTCCTGGGAGATCGCCGTCTCCAGCGCCACCGGGAACTCTGCCTGCGGCTGCGGGACTTCGGCCGCCGCGGGGGCCGTGGTGGCCTCGCGGACCTCGGTGAAGACCTTCTCCAGCTGGCCCTGGAAGTCCTGCAGCGCCTGCTCGGCCTCTTCCAGGGTGATGTCGCCGCGACCGATGAGGGACTCGGTGTAGAGCTTGCGCACCGAGCGCTTCTTGTCGATCAGGTCGTACATCAGCGGCTGGGTGAAGGCCGGGTTGTCCGACTCGTTGTGACCGCGGCGGCGGTAGCAGATCAGGTCGATGACGACGTCCTTGTTGAACGCCTGGCGGAACTCGAAGGCCAGGCGCGCGACGCGCACCACGGCCTCCGGGTCGTCACCGTTGACGTGGAAGATCGGCGCCTCGATCATGCGCGCCACGTCGGTGGCGTACATGGAGGAGCGCGAGGCCTCCGGCGCGGCGGTGAAGCCGACCTGGTTGTTGATGACGATGTGGACCGTGCCGCCGGTGCGGTAGCCGCGCAGCTGCGACATGTTCAGCGTCTCGGCCACGACGCCCTGGCCGGCGAAGGCCGCGTCACCGTGCAGGGCGATGGGCAGGACCGTGAAGTCCGTACCGCCCTTGTTGATGATGTCCTGCTTGGCGCGGGCGATGCCCTCCAGGACCGGGTCGACCGCCTCCAGGTGGGAGGGGTTGGCGGCCAGCGAGACCTTGATCTGCTCGCCGTCCAGACCGGTGAAGGTGCCCTCGGCGCCCAGGTGGTACTTCACGTCGCCGGAGCCGTGCATCGACTTCGGGTCGAGGTTGCCCTCGAACTCCCGGAAGATCTGCGCGTAGGACTTGCCGACGATGTTGGCGAGGACGTTGAGGCGGCCGCGGTGGGCCATGCCGATGACGGCCTCGTCCAGGCGGGCCTCGGCAGCGGCGTCGATGACCGCGTCCAGCAGCGGGATGACGGACTCGCCGCCCTCCAGCGAGAAGCGCTTCTGGCCGACGTACTTGGTCTGCAGGAACGTCTCGAAGGCCTCGGCGGAGTTCAGCCGGCGCAGGATGCGCAGCTGCTCCTCGCGCTCGGGCGCCGAGTGCGGGCGCTCCACGCGGTCCTGGATCCACTTGCGCTGCTTGGGGTCCTGGATGTGCATGAACTCGATGCCGGTGGTGCGGCAGTACGAGTCGCGCAGCACGCCCAGGATGTCGCGCAGCTTCATCATGGACTTGCCGGAGAAGCCGCCGACCGCGAACTCCCGCTCCAGGTCCCACAGGGTGAGGCCGTGCTCGGTGATGTCCAGGTCGGGGTGCTTGCGCTGCTTGTACTCCAGCGGGTCGGTGTCGGCCATGACGTGGCCGCGCACCCGGTAGGAGTGGATCAGGTCGAAGACCCGGGCGGCCTTGGTGACGTCGTCGTCGTGCGAGGCGTCGATGTCCCGCAGCCAGCGGACGGGCTCGTAGGGAATCCTCAGCGACTTGAAGATGTCGTCGAAGAACTCGTTCTCGCCCAGCAGCAGCTGGTGCATGATGCGCAGGAACTCGCCGGAGGCGGCGCCCTGGATCACACGGTGGTCGTACGTGCTGGTCAGCGTCATGACCTTGGCGATGCCCAGCTTGTTCAGGGTGTCCTGCGAGGTGCCCTGGAACTCCGCGGGGTAGTCCATCGCGCCGACGCCGATGATCAGACCCTGACCGGGCATCAGACGCGGCACGGAGTGGACGGTGCCGATGCCGCCGGGGTTGGTCAGCGACGCGGTGACGCCGGTGAAGTCCTCCATCGTCAGCTTGTTGTTGCGGGCGCGGCGGACGATGTCCTCGTACGCCTGCCAGAACTCGAAGAAGCTGAGCGTCTCGGCCTTCTTGATGGCCGCGACCACGAGCTGGCGGTCGCCGTTGGGCTTGACCAGGTCGATGGCGAGCCCGAGGTTGATGTGCTCGGGCTTGACCAGGGTGGGCTTGCCGTCCTTCTCCGTGAAGGAGTGGTTCATCGACGGCATGGCCTTCAGGGCCTGCACCATCGCGTAGCCGATGAGGTGGGTGAAGGAGACCTTCCCGCCCCGGGCGCGCTTGAGGTGGTTGTTGATGACGATGCGGTTGTCGAACAGCAGCTTCACCGGCACCGCGCGCACGGACGTGGCCGTGGGCAGCTCCAGCGAGGCGTTCATGTTCTTGGCAACGGCGGCCGAGGGGCCGCGCAGGGTCACCAGCTCCGGCCCGGCCGGAGCCGTGGCATCGGCGGCCTTGGCGGCGGGCTTGGCCGGCGCGGCCTTGGCGGGCGCCGGAGCGCTCGCGGCCGGCTTGGCCGGGGCTGCGGGCTGCGACGCCGCGGGCTTGGCCGGGGCCGCCTGCTGCGTCGAGGAGCCTGCGGGAGCGCTCGCGGCAGCGGGGGCGGCCGGGGCGGTCTGGGGTGCCGGGGCGGCGGGGGTCTCCCCGTCCGCAGGGGCGCCCGCGGATCCCGCGGCTCCTGGCTTGTAGTCGGCGAAGAAGTCCCACCAGGCTCGGTCTACCGAGTTCGGGTCCTGGAGGTACTGCTGGTAGATCTCGTCGACGAGCCACTCATTGGGACCGAAGGCTGCGGCGGGGTTCTTCTTCCCCTGCCCGTCTTGGTCGGTCGAGATGCTCGAATTGGGGGACTGTGGCGACACGGCGGCAACCGCCCTCTTCCGCTTCCTAAGGTGGTGGACAGCGGGAATAAAGGCTACGCCTCTTGGGACCTTTGGTGCAGTCCGGGAGGGCCTTCGTCGCGCACGTCACATTCCCCGGAGGGTTTCAGGGCATGACTTGGCGGGAAACACACGGAGTTTGCCTGCGTACGGGTAGGGCTCAGCGCCGCGGCGCACCCCGATGAGTGTTCCCGCCACCGACCCTACGTCAACGAACGGGGGACGTGCCGGTGAAGCCGGGTCAACGTGTCAGGTCAGCCGCGCGCCGGCTCGACCCCCGGGAGGGTGACGCGGATGCGGCAGCCGCGGGGGGATTCGGCCACGCCTATCCGCCCGCCGTGCAGATCCACCGCCCAGCGGGCGATCGCCAGACCCAGGCCCGTACCGCCGTCCGAACCCGGGCCCGAGGGGGCCGGGCCGCCGCGGTTGAAGCGCTCGAAGACCCGGTAGCGCTCGGAGGCGGGGATGCCGGGGCCCTCGTCCTGCACCTCCAGCTCCAGGCTCTCGGGCGCCTCGCCGCGGCGCGCGCGGACGGTGACCCGGCCGTGCCTCGGGGAGTGCTTGATGGCGTTGTCGATCAGGTTGGCCACGACCTGGTGCAGGCGCTCGGCGTCCGCGTGCGCGGTCAGCTCCGGCGGGGAGACGTCCAGGTGGAGGTGGACGTCCGTACGGGTGTGGGTGCCCGATCCCGCCAGGGTGGCGGCGCCGCGGCTCATGTTGGCCTCCTTGAGCACCCCCGACAGATACGGCCAGACCTCGAAGCGCCGGGCGTGCAGCGGTACCACGCCGTTGTCCAGGCGGGACAGGTCCAGGAGGTGCTCCACCAGGCGGCCCAGGCGCTCGGTCTGCTTCAGCGCCGTGCGCATCGTCTCCGGGTCGGGGTCGGAGACGCCGTCGACGACGTTCTCCAGCACGGCCCGCAGCGCCGCGATCGGGGTGCGCAGCTCGTGGGAGACATTGGCGACCAGCTCCTTGCGGTGGGTGTCCACCGCCTCCAGGTCGGCGGCCATGCGGTTGAAGGCCTCGGCCAGGTCGCCGAACTCGTCGCGCCGCCCCGAGCGCACCCGCCGGGTGTAGTCGCCGTCGGCCATCGCCCGCGTCACATCCGTCATCTCGCCCAGCGGCGCGGTCAGGCTGTTCGCGACGAACTGGGTGACCAGCAGCGAGGCGATGATCGAGAAGACCGTGATGACGCGCAGCTCGGTCGCGGAGTGGATCGCGACGAAGACCAGCAGCGTCGTGATGATCACCGAGACGACGACCAGGGCGCCCAGGGCCGCCTTCACGGAGCGGTAGGGGTCCAGCGGGCGCAGGCCTTCCCAGGTCCGCTCCCAGAACCGCTCCCACACCCCGCGCGCCGGCGCCCTGAACCGGGTCATGCGGTCGGGCTCTCCAGGGCGTATCCGACACCGTGGACCGTACGGATGCGCTCGGCGCCGATCTTGCGGCGCAGGGCCTTGATGTGGCTGTCGACCGTGCGCGTACCGGAGGCGTCCGCCCAGTCCCACACCTCCGCCAGCAGCTGCTCGCGGGAGAGCACCGCGCGCGGGGTGTTGGCCAGACACACCAGCAGGTCGAACTCGGTGGGCGTCAGATGGACGTCCTCGCCGCGCACCCGCACCCGGCGCTGGGCGTGGTCGATCTCCAGCTCGCCCAGGCGCAGGATGCCGCTGCGCGGGGTGTGCGCGGCCTGGGTGGCGCGCTCCACGCGGCGCAGCAGCACATGCACCCGGGCGGCCAGCTCCCGCATGGAGAACGGCTTGGTCATGTAGTCGTCGGCGCCGACGCCGAGGCCGACCAGCATGTCGGTCTCGTCGTCCCGCGCGGTCAGCATCATCACCGGCACCGGGCGCTGGGCCTGCACCCTGCGGCACACCTCCAGGCCGTCGAAGCCCGGCAGCATCACATCCAGCACCAGCAGGTCGGGCTGCCAGGCCTCGGCGGTGTCCACCGCCGCGGGGCCGTCGCCCGCCGTCTGCACCTGGAAGCCCTCGGCGCGGAGCCTGGCCGCGATGGCGTCCACGATCGTCGGGTCGTCCTCGACGACGAGGACCCGGCGCTGGGCGCCGGGCGTGGCCGCGGCGGCGCCGCCCTGGGTGGTCTGAGTCTGGTCCATCGCCCGCCCCTGCATGTCCCCGTGTGCCTGGTCGCGCACTGCGTCGCGTAGTGCCTGGTCGCGTCTTGCTGGCAGCAGCGTAAGGGCACGATGTGACCGGCGGCTACGCGCCCTTGCGCGCGAGGTGCACCACGTCGGGGACGCCTCGGACAACGGGGATCTCTTCGGTGCGTACCTCGCAGAACCCGGCATTTTGGAGGGCGAGTTCGAATGCGGACGACGGCCGGGCCGACCAGACGGCCAGCACGCCGCCGGTGGTCAGCCGCTCCCGGCAGGCGGCCAGGCCCGCGGGGGAATAGAGGCTGTCGTTGCCCTCGGTGACGGTCCAGTCCGGCCCGTTGTCGATGTCCAGGCACAGGGCGTCGAAGGTGCCGGGGCCGGCGCCGCAGCGGACGTACTCGACCAGGTCGGTGTGCAGGATCTCGGTCCGCGGATCGGCGAGCGCCTCCTGGGAGATCGCCGCCAGCGGGCCGCGGCGGTGCCAGTCGATGACCGCCTCCTCGCGCTCGACGACCGCGATGCGGCCCCAGCGCGGCTCGGCGGCGGCGCGGGCCAGGGAGAAGCCGACGCCCAGCCCGCCGATCAGTACGGAGGGCCGCGCCCGGTAGGAGGGCAGCGCGGCGAGCGCGGCGTCGATCAGCACGCGCTCGGAGGTGCCGTCCGAAGTGTCCATCAGGAAACAGCCGTTGGCGATGATCTCGTAGATCCCGTCGGCCCCGCCGCGCCGGCGCAGGACCACTTCGCCGTACGGGCCCTCGCGGCGGTCGAGGGTGCGGGGAGATGAGGTGTCGTGGGCCGGGCCGGCCGAGCGCGGGGCGTGGGGCGCGGAGTTCGGGGATGCGGCTGCGGTGGACATGCGCGCCATCCTGGCCAACGGCCCGTGCCGGGTCCAGCGGTTTGCCGCCGCGCGGCGCCGTGGCCACCCCGGTGACACGGGTCACGGGCACAGCTGGTTCATTGGTGCGTCGTGCAGCCTTGACGGCACGAACGGCACAACCGGCAGAGAGGGCGTTGCGACAGTGACACAGGGTGCTCCTGCGGCCGAGGGCGGTCCGGCCGAAGCGCCGCGGTTGCCCTCCACCGCCGGGATTCCCGCCCAGCGCGCCACCGGCGGGCCGGTGGCGGCGAACGCCGTGCCCGCGGCGGCGGACCCGCCCGCGGCCTCGCCCGCGCCCGCCCGGCTGCGCCCCTGGCGGCTGCTGCCCACCCCCACCGGCACGCCCTTCACCTTCGTCTACGCCCTCGTCCTCCTCGCCACCTCGCTGTTCGCCCAGTACGGCGATGCGGCCCTGGTCGAGGCGCTGCAGCGGGGCTCCAGCACCGACGTCGAGCACCTCACCAGCACGCCGCTGCTGGTGCTCTTCGCCAGCGCCCTGTGGATCGCCGGCGGTCTGTTCTCGGGGTACGCGCTGGTCTTCCCCTTCGTGCTGGGGGCTCTGGAGCGGCACCTGGGAGCCCTGCGCACCGCCGCGGTCTTCTTCGGCGTCCACGTGCTGGCCACCCTCGCCACCGAGATCCCGGTCGGCCTCGCCGTCGCCCTCGGCGAGCTGCCCGAGTCCGCCCTGCGGCAGCCGGACTACGGCATCAGCTTCGGCGTGATGGCCTGCACCGGCGCCCTCACGGGCCTGCTCCCGCCCTGGATCCGCCGCGCCGTACTGGCCCTCGCCTTCACCGTGGCCGTCTCCGGCATCCTCGTGGCCCCGCAGGAGACCAGCGGCTGGGGCCACACGATCTCCCTTCTCCTGGGCACCCTGAGCCGCCCGCTGATCCGCCGCTCGCCCGCCCGGCGCGGCTAGGGCCTGTCGGCACAGTCCGTACGCATCGGACGCGGGTGGCCGGGTGATCGCTCACAGCGAACACGGCTGGGGAACACCAGAGGGCTCAGCAGCATTGAGTGGGTACAGCTCAACTTGCATGCCGAAGGGGAGATCATGGCTTCGACGTCCGTACCGCTCACTCTGCCCGTGCTGCCCCTGGACGACGAGGTCGTCCTGCCGGGGATGGTCGTGCCGCTGGACCTGTCCGATCCCGAGGTGCGCGCCGCGGTGGAGGCCGCACAGGCCGCCGCGTCGCCGGGTGACAAGCCACGGGTGCTGCTGGTGCCGCGGGTGGAGGGCACGTACGCGGGCACCGGCACGCTCGGCCGTATCGAGCAGGTCGGCAGGCTCTCCGACGGCGATCCCGGGGCGCTGATCCGCGGTCTGGGCCGGGTGAAGATCGGCTCCGGGACGACCGGGCCGGGTGCCGCCCTGTGGGTGGAGGGCACCGCCGTCGAGGAGGCGGCCCCCGTCACGTCCGACGGGACGGTGGGCCTGCCCGGCGCGGTGGCCGAACTGGTCAAGGAGTACAAGGCGCTGGCCACCAGCTGGCTCAAGAAGCGCGGCGCCTGGCAGGTCGTGGACCGCGTCCAGCAGATCGACGACGTCTCCCAGCTCGCCGACAACTCCGGCTACTCGCCGTTCTTGAGCGTCGCGCAGAAGGTCGAGCTGCTGGAGACGGCCGACCCGGTGGCCCGGCTCCGGCTCGCCACCGAGCAGCTGCGCGAGCACCTCGCCGAGCAGGACGTGGCCGAGTCCATCGCCAAGGACGTCCAGGAGGGCGTCGACAAGCAGCAGCGCGAGTTCCTGCTGCGGCGCCAGCTGGAGGCCGTGCGCAAGGAGCTGGCCGACCTCAATGGCGACCCGGAGGACGAGGGCGGGGACTACCGCGCCCGCGTCGAGGCCGCCGACCTGCCCGAGGACGTGCGCAAGGCCGCCCTGAAGGAGGTCGACAAGCTGGAGCGGTCCAGCGACCAGAGCCCCGAGGGCTCATGGATCCGCACCTGGCTGGACACCGTCCTGGAACTCCCCTGGAACGAGCGCACCGAGGACTCCTACGACATCGCCGGCGCCCGGGAGGTCCTGGACGCGGACCACGCGGGCCTGGACGACGTCAAGGAGCGGATCACCGAGTACCTGGCGGTCAGGAAGCGGCGCACGGAGCGCGGCCTCGGCCTGGTCGGCGGGCGGCGCGGGGGCGCGGTGCTCGCGCTGGTGGGTCCGCCCGGCGTCGGCAAGACCTCGCTCGGCGAGTCCGTGGCCCGCGCGATGGGCCGCAGGTTCGTCCGCGTCGCGCTCGGCGGCGTACGGGACGAGGCGGAGATCCGCGGCCACCGGCGCACCTACGTGGGCGCGCTGCCCGGCCGGATCGTCCGCGCGGTCAAGGAAGCCGGGTCCATGAACCCCGTCGTCCTGCTGGACGAGATCGACAAGGTGGGCTCCGACTTCCGCGGCGACCCGGCGGCCGCCCTGCTGGAGGTCCTGGACCCGGCCCAGAACCACACCTTCAGGGACCACTACCTGGAGGTCGAACTGGACCTGTCCGACGTGGTCTTCCTGGCCACCGCCAACGTCCTGGAGGCCATCCCGGAGCCGCTGCTGGACCGCATGGAGCTGGTCCGCCTGGACGGCTACACCGAGGACGAGAAGGTCACCATCGCCCGCGACCACCTGCTGCCCCGGCAGCTGGACCGCGCGGGCCTGGAGGCGGGCGAGGTCACGCTCGGGGAGGGCGCGCTGCGCAAGCTGGCGGGCGAGTACACCCGCGAGGCGGGCGTGCGCAACCTGGAGCGGTCCGTCGCCCGGCTGCTGCGCAAGGTCGCCGCCCAGCACGAACTGGGCGAGCGGGAGCTGCCGTTCGCGGTCGGCGAGGACGATCTGCGCGCCCTGATCGGGCGGCCGCACCACGTACCCGAGTCGGCGCAGGACCCGGCCGAGCGGCGCACGGCCGTGCCCGGCGTGGTCACCGGCCTCGCCGTCACCGGAGCGGGCGGCGACGTGCTGTACGTGGAGGCCTCGCTCGCCGACCCGGAGACCGGCGCCTCGGGGCTCCAGCTCACCGGCCAGCTCGGCGACGTGATGAAGGAGTCCGCGCACATCGCGCTCTCCTTCCTGCGCTCGCACGGCGCCGAACTGGAGCTGCCGGTCGGCGACTTGAAGGAGCGCGGCGTCCATCTGCACGTACCGGCGGGCGCGGTCCCCAAGGACGGCCCGAGCGCGGGCGTCACGATGACGACCGCGCTGGCCTCGCTGCTCAGCGGGCGCCAGGTGCGGCCGGAGGTGGCGATGACCGGCGAGGTGTCGCTGACCGGGCGGGTGCTGCCCGTCGGGGGCGTCAAGCAGAAGCTGCTCGCCGCCCACCGCGCCGGGATCACCACCGTGATCATTCCCAAGCGCAACGAGCCGGACCTGGACGACGTCCCCGCCGAGATCCTCCACAAGCTCGAGGTCCACCCGGTGGCCGATGTGCGCCAGGTGCTGGAGCTGGCGCTGACGCCCGCCGTCGCGGAGGTCCCGGTCGCGGCGTGAGCCGCCCGCGGCAAGGCCCCGGCACGACTCGTGCCGGGGCCCCGCCGCGCCCGTCCGGCCGGCTCACCCGTTGGCGAGCGCCTGGAGGCGGTCGTAGGCGCCGTTGAAGCGGTTGTGGTCGCCCACCGTCGGGCCCGTGGAGGTGTACTGCCAGATGGTGTGGAAGCCCCAGCCCGCCGGGAGTTCGCCGACCGAGGAGCCGTAGCGGGGGATCCACAGCGGGTTGACCGAGCCGAAGCCGGAGTAGTTGCCGGTGCACTGCTTCCACCAGTTGGTGGAGGTGTAGATGACGGCGTCGCGGCCGGTGCGCGCCTTGTAGGTGGCGAAGAAGTCCTTCATCCAGTTGACCAGGCCGCTCGCGCTCATGCCGTAGCAGACCGAGCCGTAGGGGTTGTACTCCATGTCGAGCGCGCCCGGCAGGGTCCTGCCGTCGCGCGACCAGCCGCCGCCGTGGTCGACGAAGTAGTTGGCCTGGGCGGCGCCGCTGGAGGTGTCGGGCGTCGCGAAGTGGTACGCCCCGCGGATCATGCCGACGTTGTACGAGCCGTTGTACTGCTGGGCGAAGGAGGGGTTGCGGTAGCTGGTGGACTCCGTCGCCTTGACGTAGGCGAAGCGCACGCCGGAGTTCCACAGTGTCTGCCAGGCGACGTTGCCCTGGTGGCTGGAGACGTCCACGCCCTCGACGGAGGCCGCGAGCGGCGGTGGCGTCGGGCCCGGCGCCGCTCCTTCATGACGGGCGATCTGCGAGCCGGCCCAGTCGAGGTGGGGGTGGGCCGGCTCGGGCGCCCTCTTGGAGGCCGCGGCGAAGGACGGGCCGGACAGGCCCAGGACGAGGGAGAGAGCCGCCAGGAGCGCTCCCGCGGCGGCTGCCAGGGGGCGCGGGCGGCGGGCCGAGCCGGATCTGTGCACGGGCATTGCGTGCCTCCGAGGATCTCGGTGAATGACCTGAGGGGGGATCTGCCGACATGTCATGACCGGCGCCGCGCCTGGGTGACCGCGGCGACCGATGTTGGTGTGACCATGTCAGCCATGACGGTACGCGCGTAGACCGCCGTGGCAAAAGGGGGCCGGGAGGCTGCCGTTGGTCTAATCCTGCGAAATACTGGACGAGCTGCGGCTTCGGCCGCGGCCGAAGGAAACTTTCACGGTCGGGAAAGAAAACGGTCCGAAAACCAGGAAAGGGCGCTGACGTGCACAACACCGGAGCCGACGGCATGGCGACGGCGGGCGGGCCCAGTGGTGTGGACCAGGTGTTCCTGTCCCTGGAGCGGGAGCTGGCGGTCTTTCTGCGCCGCGCCCGCGCCTCGTCGGGCGAGCTGGCCCGCGAGGTGCACCCCGACCTGGAGCCGGCGGCGTACGGCCTCCTGATGCGCCTGGCCGACGCCGGGCAGCAGCGGGCCACCGAGCTGGCCGGGTACTTCGGCGTCGGCAAGGCCACGATGAGCCGGCAGCTGCGCGCGCTGTGCGAGCTCGGTCTGATCGACCGCGACCCGGACCCCGCCGACGGCCGGGCCGTACTGGTCCGCCTCACCGACGAGGGCCGCGACCGCTTCACGCGCGTACGCACCGCCCGCCGCGCCCGCTACGCCCGCAGTCTGGCCGCCTGGGACCGTCAGGAGGTGGCCGAACTGGCCCGGCTGCTGCACCGGTTGAACGGCGAACAGGACACCGACGAGGGGTGACGAGGGGCGACGAGGGGCAGTGCCCCGCGGCTCTCACGGCGCCACGAACACCACGGCCGCGTCGTCGTGGCACTTGCCGCGCCTGAAGGCCGTGCCGTCGGGGTCGGCCGACTCGGCGGCGCGGACGCGGTCGATGAGGAACTGGGGGCCCTCCTTGCGCAGGAGGGCGACGCAGTCGGTCCAGGTGCCCTCGCCGAAGACCTCGACCCAGCGGGCGGCGCCGTCGGTGAGCGCGGCCAGGGAGCGCAGGCCGGACAGCGGGCGGGTGCCGGTGACGGCGCGCGCCGCCACCGACGGGTCGGCGGCGGCGGTGAAGAAGCCGCCCTCGGCGTTGCGCAGCAACTCCACCGCGCGTCCGTACTCCCGGGCGGCGGCGGCCCGTTCCGGCGAGCCCTGCGGCAGCGCCCGTACCGCCGCGCGCCGGTCCCCTACCCAGGGCGGCAGTTCGTCCAGGCGGGAGTCCAGGACCGGGGTGACCGTGCCGTCGGCCTCCTCGATCAGGAGGGTGGAGTCGGACAGCACCAGGTACTCCAGCGACCCCCCGGACCAGCGCGCGAGGACAACGGTTGCCTGGGGAGTGCGGAGGTGAGAAAGGTCACAGGTGGCGCGGTGGGCGTCCGCCGTACGGGAGATGGCGGCCGACAGGATCTCAGGGAGCGTCATATCCCGGAGTGAACCGGACAGTTCGAGCAGCGCGCCGCCGAGCCGGGCGGTGAACCACGGCACGCCGTGCACGCATCCGTAGTCACCCTCCGGCGGGGTCACGCCGTCCAGCAGGACCAGGACCCCGCCCCGGCCCGACGCAGGTACGGCCACGGACGCGTAGTCCTCATTGGGGCGTTGGGGGGATCCGGGCTCGGTGGCCAGTTCGACGCGCATGGGATCAAGTCTGCCGCAGTGGCCGGAAACATCCGGTGGGCGCGGAGCGGATGGCACGGTCCGGGCGCGGGGGCGGGTTTCGATTCGCGCGAGGCGGCCTACGAGTGCGCGTGGCGGCCGCTCGGGGGCCCCGGGAAGGTGCGGGCGCGCATCTTTCCAGGAGGCGTACGGTTCTCCAAACCCGTGCGGGGGTTGCACGGGGTTGCGGGCCGGGACGGAAGTTGATGGTCAACTTCCGATTGATGTTCACTCATTCGAGTGGCCGGGCATGCGTTGCCGAGCCGCTGCGCGGCGCCGGTGGAATGGTCGTTGTCCGGATCATGGGGTGGGGCCAAGGCACTCGTCGCGACGCGTACTACCGGGCTGTTTCCACCACCGCTCCGCGCGCGGGCCCGCCCGCGGGCAAGGGGCGGGGGACGGGCCGGGTCCGCAAGGCCACGGCGTGGGCAGGCGAGACAGGATTGCGAGCAGCGGTGCGGAAGAAGCGGCTTCGGGGCGGCGCGGTGGAGCCGGTGACACCGGCCGGTTCGGCTACGGGTCCGGATCCTTCGGGTGCCCCTTCCCATGCCCCTTCCCATGCCCCTTCCCATGCCGGTTCCCCTGCCGGCGCGCCCGTGCCGCGGGCCCGCGCACGCGTGCGCAACCGCCTGGTGGGCGCGGTCGCCGTGGTCGCCGTCGCCGTCCTGGGCGCCGGAGCCCCCGCCGTCGTCTCGTCCGTGCAGGACCTCCACGACTCCCAGCGGCTGGTCGACCTCGCCGAGTTGAACGCCCGCGCCGTGTCCCTGTCCCACTCCCTGGCCGACGAGCGCGACGCGGTGGCCGAGCACGCCGTCAAGGCCGCGGCCGGGCGGACGGCGGGCGCCGACGAGGGCTCGCTGCGCTCCCAGCGCGCCCGGGTGGACCGTCAGATCGGCGAACTGCGCGCCGAGTCGCACGACGCCTCCGGCGCCACCCCCGCCTACGCCGCCGCCGAGAAACTCCTCAACGCCCTGCCCCAGGTCCGCCAGAAGGCGCTGTCCGGACAGGGCCAGACCACCGAGATCTTCGAGGCGTACACCCAGGCCGTCCAGGCGCTGGGCGCCATAGGCGAGGACATCGCGCGCGGCCTGCCCGCCCGCGCCGACGCCATCGCCCCCGACGTCCGCGCGCTGCCCGCCCTGGGCCGCGCCACCGACCAGGCCTCCGCCGCCCGCGGCCGGCTGCTGGCCGCGCTGGCCGGCGGCGGCCCGCAGCCCCAGCTGACCGCCGCCGCCCAGAAGGCCTCGGTACGCGAACAGGCCGCCCTCGCCGACTTCGAGCAGGACGCCGGGCCCGAGGCCCGCGAGCGCTACGTACGCACCGTCAACGGCACGGATGTCACCGCCGCCGAGCGCTACCTGGCCCGCCTGACCGACCAGCCGCGCCTGGACGCGGCGGACCTGACCTTGAGCCAGGACCGGGTGCGCACCACGCTCACCTCCCGGCTGGCCCTGATGCGCAGCGTCGAGTCCTCCATGGCCACCGCCGACATCGAGCGCCTGGGCACGCTGCGCGACGACGACGTGAGCGCGCTGGAGATCCGTATCGCGCTGCTCGCCGTCTGCCTGCTGCTCGCCGTCGGCATCAGCGTCGGGGCCGCCCGCTCCATGACCCGGCCGCTGGCCGTGCTGCGGCTCGGCGCCCGGCGGGTGTGTGCCGACCCGGCCGCCGAGGCGCCCGTCTCCTTCAAGGGCCGCGACGACGAATACGCCGAAACCGTCCGGTACGTCAACGAACTCCACGCAAAGGCCGGCCAGTTGAGCCGCCGCGCCGCCGAACTGGAGGGCGAGCGCACCCGCCTGGTGGGCGGCCGCCAGCGGCTGGTCGCCGAGCGCGAGGTGCTCCAGGAGGAGCGCACCGCGCTGCGCAAGGAGAGCGCCGAACTCACCGAGCGGCTGGCCGCGCTGCGCACCGGCGTGCACGGCCGCTTCGTCAACCTCTCGCTGCGCACCCTGGGCCTGGTCGAGCGGCAGCTGACCGTCATCGAGTCGCTGGAGGAGCGCGAGCAGGACCCCGAGCGCCTGGAAACCCTCTTCAAGCTCGACCACTTCGCCGCGCGGATGCGCCGCAACAGCGAGAACATGCTGGTGCTCGCGGGCGCCGAGCACGGCACCAGCCACTCGGGACCGGTGGCGCTGCTGGACGTGCTGCGCGCCGCCATGAGCGAGATCGAGCGCTACGAGCGCGTGCGCATCCAGTCGCTGCCGCCGCACTCCCAGGTCGCCGGGTTCGCCGCCGACGACATCAGCCACCTGCTGGCCGAACTCCTGGAGAACGCCACGGCCTTCTCCCCGCCCGACGCCCATGTCGAGCTGTCGGGCTGGCTGCTGGAGAGCGGCGAGCTGATGCTCTCCGTCCAGGACGAGGGCATCGGGATGACCCCCGACCGCCTGGCGGAGCTGAACGCCCGTCTCGCGGACCCGGCCGCCTCCGCCGCCTCCGACACCCTGGGCAGCGCCGAGGACGCGCTGGGCCTGGGCCTGTACGTCGTGGTGCGGCTGGCCGCCCGGCACGGCGTCCGCGTCCAGCTGCGCGACCAGCAGCAGGGCGGCATCACGGCCGTCGTCGTGCTGCCCGCCGCCATCCTGCCCACCCGCCCGGCACCCGCCGCGGACCCGGCCGCCGTTCCCGGCGAGCGCCTGGCCCCGCAGACCCTGCCCGGCTCGGTGGCGGAGGCCAACTCCAACACGCTGCCCATCCGTACGGTCCGCGTGGAGCCGGGCAGCGGCGCCCTCGTCGAGAGCGCCGGGCCCGCAGCGGGCGCTCAGGGAACGGGCGGGTACGAGGCCGGACCCGCCGACCCCGGCCCGGCCGACGCCGTGCCCGCCGACGCGCTGCCGCCCGCCGCGATCCCGTACCCCGCCGACCCCGCGCAGGCCGACCCCTTCGTGGCCGCCGCCGAGCGGGCCATCGACGCCGCGGGACTGGGCGCGCAGCCCTTGGACGAGCCGGAGCCGGACGCGTACGGGCCGCTGTCCTTGGGGCCGTACGCACCCGGCACCGACCACACGGGTGAGCCCGCACCCGGCGAGCACACCCGGCCCGCCGCCGGCTCCGCAGGGCTCGATACGCCCCCCGCCGGGCGGCACGCCCGCCCGCAGGAGGGGGTACGCCCGCCCGCCGGGCTGCCCGCGCGGCGGATGCCGGGCACGCCCGTGGACGCCCACGCCACGGCTGCGGACGCACCCACGGGCACGCGCGAGCCGTCGCGGGAGGCGGCGGGCGCGGGCGAGCAGGACGAGGCGCCCGGCGGCATACGCGCGCACGCCCACGGCGCCACGGCGCCACCCGCCTCGCCCTCCGGCGCCGGCACCGAGCCGCCCGCCGACGAGGCCGCGGGCGCCGCGCGCCGCGCCGCCCCCCTGCCCAAGCGCACGCCCCGGCTCGTACCCCAGCGGCAGGCCGTGGCGCCGCGCAGGGCCGGCGGCGTGGACGCGGAGGAACTGCGGCGCAGGCTCGGCGGCTTCCAGTCGGGCGCCCGCAAGGGCCGCCGCGACGTCGAGGCCGAGATCGCCGGGCGTACGGGCGAAGTGACCGGGCAGAGCACGTCGCACGGGGGGCCGTCCACCCCACAGCAGACCGACCCACAGACGGACACCGACGGAGCGGGGGCGCCGGGAGAGAGACACGTTGTCGAGGAGGCACGCGATTGAAGGCGCAAGCGCCCACCGCTTACGGACTGAGCAGCCAGGCACGCAATCTGCACTGGCTGCTGACCAACCTGGTCGAGGAGGTGCCGGGCATCCGCTCGGTCGCCGTCGTCTCCTCCGACGGACTGCTGCTGCTGTCCTCCGACCCCGAGCGGGTGGAGCAGGCCGCCGCCGCGGCCGGCCAGGAGGGCGGGCCCCGGGGGTCCAGCGCGGACCTCGCCACCATCGTCTCCGGCCTGGGCAGCCTGACCTGCGGCGCGGCGCAGCTGATGGACGGCGGAGCGGTCAAGCAGACCATGGTCGCGATGGACGAGGGCTCGCTGTTCGTGACGGCGATCAGCGACGGCTCGCTGCTCGGTGTGCACGCCACACCCGACTGCGACATGAGCGTCATCGCCTACCACATGGCGCTCTTCGTGGGCCGGGCCGGCCATGTCCTGACCCCCGAACTCCGCAGTGAGCTGCGCAAATCCATGGAGAGTGCCCAGTGAGCAGCAGCCCCGCGTCCAAACTTCCGATACGCGGCGGGGACCGCAAACCCTCGCGCGTGCGCCCGTACTCCCTCACCGGCGGCCGGACCCGCTTCGGCCATGTGCTGCTCGTGGAGACCTTCGTGGCGGCGCTGGACGCCCCCGAGGAGCGCCGCGAGCTCACGTCCGGCAACTGGGGCGAGCGGGTGATGCCGGAAATGCGGGCGATCGTCGAGCTGTGCCGCAGGATGCGCTCGGTCGCGGAGATATCCGCGCTGCTCAAGATGCCGCTCGGCGTGGTGCGGGTGCTGCTCAGCGACCTCGCCGACCAGGGAAAGATACGGGTCTACGGCACCGGTCACGGCACCGGCCGGCCCGACCGCGCGCTGCTGGAAAGGGTGCTGGGTGGACTTCGCAGGCTCTGATACGGAATCGCTGTTCGGCACGTCCTCGGGCGCCTCGGCCCCAACGGGCGTGCGCGCGACGGACGGTGTGGCGGGCCCGGGGGAGACGGCTGCCGAGGAAGGGCTGCAGAGCTGGCAGATGGACCGTACGCGCGCCCCCATCGCCACCAAGATCGTGGTGGCGGGCGGCTTCGGCGTCGGCAAGACGACCTTCGTCGGCTCGGTCTCCGAGATCACCCCGCTGCAGACCGAAGCGGTGATGACGCAGGCGAGCGAGGGCACCGACGACCTCTCGGCGACGCCGGAGAAGACCACGACCACGGTCGCGATGGACTTCGGGCGGATCACGCTGGAGTCCGACCTGGTGCTCTATCTGTTCGGCACGCCCGGGCAGAAGCGTTTCTGGTTCATGTGGGACGACCTGGTGCGCGGTGCGATCGGCGCGGTCGTGATGGCCGACACCCGGCGCCTGGAGGACTGTTTCCCCGCGCTGGACTACTTCGAGAGCTGCGGGCTGCCGTACATCGTCGCGGTCAACCACTTCGAGGGGACCGAGCGCTACGACGTGGCGGATGTGCGCGACGCGCTGTCCGTGCCGGCCCATGTGCCCGTCGTGGTGATGGACGCGCGCAAGCGGATCACGGTCATAGAGTCGCTCCTCGAACTCGTCGGGCACGCCCTGGACGCGACCCCCGAATAGCCTGCCGCCCCCCTCCGTACCAGGGAAAAGAGAGCACAACCATGCGGAAGATACTCATCGTCGGAGCCGGCCAGTCCGGCCTCCAGCTCGCCCTCGGGCTGCAGTCCAAGGGCTACGAGGTCACCCTCATGTCCAACCGCACCGCCGACGAGATCCGCTCCGGCCGGGTCATGTCCACGCAGTGCATGTTCCACACCGCTCTCCAGCACGAGCGCGATCTGCAGATCAACTTCTGGGAGAGCCAGGCCCCGCGCATCGAGGGCCTGGGCGTCTCGGTGGCAGCCCCCGACTCCTCCCGCGCGGTGGACTGGTGCGGCAAGCTCAGCGGCTACGCCCAGTCCGTGGACCAGCGGGTGAAGATGGCCGGCTGGATGGAGACCTTCGCGCAGCGCGGCGGCCAGCTCGTCATCCACGGCGCCGCCGTCTCCGACCTGGACTTCTTCGCCAGCCGCTACGACCTGACGATGGTGGCGGCGGGCAAGGGCGAGCTGGTGTCCATGTTCGGCCGGGACGCGGCCCGTTCGCCCTTCGACGCCCCGCAGCGCGCCCTGTCGGTCGCCTATGTGCACGGCCTGGGCCCGCGGCCCGAGCACCCCGAGTTCGACGCGGTGCGCTGCAACCTCGTACCCGGCGTGGGCGAGCTGTTCGTGATGCCCACCCTCACCACCTCCGGCCGGGCCGACATCCTCTTCTGGGAGGGCGTGCCCGGCGGCCCGCTGGACGTCTTCCAGGGCATCAAGGACCCCAACGAGCACCTGGCCACGACCCTGGAGCTGCTGGAGAAGTTCCTGCCCTGGGAGTACGCGCGCGCCACCAAGGTCGAACTCACCGACGCCAACGGCACGCTGGCCGGGCGCTACGCCCCCACCGTGCGCAACCCCATCGGCCGCCTCCCCTCCGGCGGCCTGGTACTGGGCGTCGCCGACGTCGTGGTCGCCAACGACCCGATCACCGGGCAGGGTTCCAACTCCGCCGCCAAGTGCGCCGCTTCCTACCTCTCCTCGATCGTCGGCCACGGCGACGCGCCCTTCGACGCCGCGTGGATGCAGTCGGCCTTCGACCGCTACTGGAACACCGCCCAGTACGTCACCAAGTGGACCAACGCCATGCTCTCCCCGCCGCCGGAGCACGTACTGAACCTCATCGGCGCGGCCGGTCAACTCCAGCCCGCGGCCGACCGGTTCGCCAACGGCTTCAACGACCCGGGTGACTTCGAGAACTTCTTCTACGAGCCGGAGAAGACGGCCGCCTACCTCGCCTCGCTCACGCAGTGACGGTTCCTTGGCTCCCGGCCGCCCCGGTGCCGCACGCCGTGTCGTGCGCCGGGGCCCGGCCGGTCAGCAGATAGCGGTCCACGATGCCGTCCACGCAGGGGCTGCCGTCGCGGTACGTGCCGTGGTCGCCGCCCGCCACGGTGACCAGCCGCGAGCCCCGCAGCTTCTGGTGGGCCCGCAGCGCGCCTTCGTAGTACGTCGTCGGGTCGTGCAGCGAGTTGAGCATGAGGGTGGCCGGCAGGCCCTTGCCGGTCACCCTCACCCGCGGCGCGCCCGAGGGCGGCCAGGCGGCGCACACCGAGGCGAACGCCAACTCCCGCGCGCCGACCAGCGGATGGGCCGCGGCGTCCTCGGCGGAGTGGCGCACCCAGTGGTCCATGTCCCGGGCCCAGGGGGTGTCGTTGCAGGTGACCGCGAAGTACTCGGCGGCGAAGCCGGCCGTCAGGTAGCCCTGGAAGACCATGTTCGCCGTGGCCTTCTCCTTTGGCGTCGCACGGTCCCAGTGCTCCAGCGCCGACAGCGCCGTCGCCAGCGGGGCGAAGCCCTCCCCGGCCTTGTAGATCGCCTTCATCGTGCTGCTGTCCAGCTGGTCGGCGTCGACCTTCTTGGGGCCGATGTCCTGCGGGTGTGCGCTCAGCGCGGCCCGCCGCCGCTCCCAGGTGGCCTTGGTCTTAGCGGGGGTGCGGCCGTAGTGGTAGACCGCGTCGTTCTTGGCCAGCCAGGGCAGGAAGTCCTGCTCGAAGCGGCGCTGGAAGCTGCGCGGCTGGCCCTTCTCGTGCTCCTCCCAGGTCCCGGCGAAGGCGATGTTGCTGTCCAGGACGAGGCGGTTCACGCGCTCGGGGAACACGCTCGCGTAGTAGGCGCCGATCATCGTCGCGTAGGACGCCCCGTAATAGGCGATCTTCTTCTCGCCCAGGAGCGAGCGGTACAGGTCCATGTCCCGCACCGTCTGTTCGGTGGTGAGGTACGGCAGCAGATCCCCGCTGCGCCGCTGACAGGCGCGGACGTAGTGCCGGGAGCGGTCCACTACGCGGCGGATCGCCGAGGGCGAGCGGTCGCGGTGGTCACCGGCGAAGAAGTCCGCGAACTCCTGCTCGCTCTCGCACGCCGGCCGGGTGCTCTCGCCGGTCCCGCGCTGGTCGAAGCTGACGACGTCGTAGGCGGCGGCAACGGCGGGGGACCGCTCGGCGAAGTCCTTGGGCCGCAGCAGGCCCTTGCCGCCCGGCCCCCCTGCGGCCGTCATCAGCACGCCCTGGCGCCGTCCGGGGACGGTGGCCCGGTGCCGGGACACGGCGATGGTGAGGTCCTTGCCCGCCTGCGGGCGGTGCCAGTCGCGCGGCACGGTCATCTCGGCGCACTCCAGCGCCGATGCGCCCGCGCAGGGGTGCCAGCTGAGCCTCTGGTGCGTGTAGCGGGCCGGGGGCGGTGGCGCGGTGGGCGCGGCGTGCGCCGTCGCCGGCAGTGCCGTGGCCGCGAACGCCAGCGTCAGCGCGCCGCCGACGGTGCGCGCCGTCCGGCGCTTTCGGGCTGTGAACATCGGTCCTCCCCTGGACAGTCGGTCAGGGGATCGATGATCATCCGGCGGCCGGGGCGGGCACCATCCCACTGGTGCCACCTTTGCGGGTGGCAGTGGTGCCCGCCCGGTCGTGCCCCCGCACCCGGCGAGGGGCCCGGGGCGCAGCCCCGGTCAGCGGCCCGGCGCCGCCGCCGAGCTGTAGCCCGTGTCGGAGCCCGCCACGGCGCCGCGCGGCAGTTTCGGTGGGACGTACGAGCGCAGGGCGCGGTCGCCGACGTCGGGGCGTACGGCGCCCAGCAGGGGGTTGGCCGCGATGGGGGAGACCTTCACCTTGGCGCCGGGGCGGGGGGCCTGGACCACCATGCCGTCGCCGAGGTACATCGCCACATGCGTCGCGCCGGGGAAGTAGATCACCAGGTCGCCGGGGCGCAGCTGGTGCAGCGGCACCCGCGGCAGCCGCTTCCACTGCTCCTGGCTGGTGCGCGGGATCGCCCGCCCGGCGTGCGACCAGGCCTGGGAGGTCAGCCCCGAGCAGTCGAAGGAGTGGGGCCCCTCCGCGCCCCACACGTACGGCTTGCCGACCTGCTCCAGGCCGTAGGAGATGGCCCGGTCGCCGCTGGAGGACGGCGCCCGCGCGCCGCTGAGCGCGCCGGAGGCCAGCAGCGCGCGCTGGGCCGCGTCCATGTCCTGCTGCTCCAGCCGGCTCAGCTCGGCCAGCTGCTCGTCCGAGAGCGAGGCCAGCATCGCCTCGACCTGCTTGAGCTGCGCCTCCACCGCGTCACGCTGCTTCTTGCGCCGGTCGCTGAGCGCCTGCTGGTTGTCCAGCGCGGCCCGCGCCTGCTTGGCCAGCACCCCGGCCTGCTTGGCGCCGCCCTTGAGCCGGGCGACGGTGGCGGCCTGGTCCTCGGCCGCCTCCTTGAGCAGATGCCCCTGGTCCATCGCCTCCTGCGGGTCCTTGGCGAGCAGGAGGCGCAGGTAGGAGGAGAGCGCGGCCGAACCCGCGCCCTGGTACTGCATACGGGCCAGCCGCCCGGCGTCCGCCTGCCCGTCGGCGAGCCGTGTACGGGCCCTGGCCAGGCGGGAGTTGAGTTCCTCCGACTGCTTCTGCGCCGCCTTGAGGTCCTCCTCGGTGGCGTTGTACGCCTCGGTGGCCTCCTCCGCCGTGCGGTACAGCTCCTGGAGCCGCTGCAGCAGCCGGCTCAGCGGTACGGCGGGCGCGGGGTCGGCGGGGGCTGCCAGCGCGGCGGGCGAGGGCACCGCCAGCGCGACCGCGCTCAGTAGGGCCACCGTGCACACCGACCGTGGAAAACGTCCCGACACCGACCCACCTCCGACAACCGCGCCGACCTTCAGACGGTTCGGATCGTGCCACGGCGGTCGTATCTTCGCCGGGGGAGTGGGCGAAGCGGGGCAACAGGGTCACCCGTTCGGCCCCGGTGACGCCCCCTGGGGCCTTGCCGGGAGGGGCGGGTGAGGGTGTCTCAGGTCCCGAAGTACGTGTCGAAGTTCTTCTGGAACTCCCAGCCGCCGAAGCGGTCCCAGTTCACCGACCAGGTCATCAGGCCGCGCAGCGCGGGCCAGGTGCCGTGGGTGGCGTAGTCGCCGCAGCGGGTCTTCCTGGTGAGGCAGTCCAGCGCCTTGTTCACCTCGGCGGGCGGGGTGTGGCCGTTGCCCGCGTGCGAGGAGGCGGGCAGGCCGATGGCGACCTTCTCGGGCGGCAGCGGCGGGAAGAGGTCGGCCCTGTTGCCCGCGACGGGGAAGCCGGTCAGCAGCATGTCGGTCATGGCGATGTGGAAGTCGGCGCCGCCCATGGAGTGGTAGCGGTCGTCCAGGCCCATGATCGGGCCGGAGTTGTAGTCCTGGACGTGCAGCAGGGTCAGGTCCTCGCGCAGGGCGTGGATGACGGGGAGGTAGGCGCCGGCGCGCGGGTCCTGGCCGCCCCAGGGGCCCGACCCGTAGTACTGGTAGCCGAGTTGGACGAAGAAGGTCTCCGGGGCCATGGTGAGCGTGAAGCCCGCGCCGTACTTGGCCTTGAGGGCCCTGACGGCCGAGATGAGGTGGACGATCGAGGGGGTCTTGGGGTTCTTGAAGTCGGTGTCGCCCTTGGCCAGGGACAGCGAGTGGCCCTCGAAGTCGATGTCCAGCCCGTCGAGCCCGTAGCGGTCGATGATCGCGCCGACCGAGCGGACGAAGGCGTCGCGGGCCGTGGTGGTGGTCAGCTGGACCTGTCCGTTCTGGCCGCCGATGGAGATCAGCACCTTCTTGCCGGCCGCCTGCTTGGCCTTGACCGCCGCCTTGAACTCCTCCTCGCTCTCCACCCCCGGGCACTGGGAGGCGGGGCACAGCGAGAAGCGGATGTCGCCCGAGGTGGCGGAGGTGGGTTCGCCGAAGGCGAGGTCGATGATGTCCCAGCTGTCGGGGACGTCCGCCAGGCGCGTGTAGCCGGAGCCGTTGGCGAAGCTGGTGTGCAGATAGCCGACCAGGGCGTGGTCGGGAAGGGCCGAGGGGCGGGCCTGGGCGGGGGAGGCCGGCAGCGCGGCGGCGGCCAGGGCCGCGGCGGCCGCGAGGGCGGTCAGCAGGGGGCGTCTGTGGCGGGGCAGGCGACGGCGCATGGGGGGCTCCTTGTCGACGGCGGTACGGAGGGGGCGTACATGCGTGTCGATGGATGGAGGGGCCGTCCCTGCGGGGTGTGGGGCCTGCCAGGGAGGCGCGGGGACGGCTCCCCCTGGCCAGGCAGCAAACAGGCCTAGACCAGTGCTGTCAATGGTCCGGACCAGAGTTGGAACAAAGATGGGCGAAAGAAGAGAGAGCGGTGGCGTCCGTCAACGGCGCTTCCTCCAGGGCCACTTGGGGCCGCGGGAGGGCTCGCCCTCGGGGGCGTAGGCGTACTTCCAGCCCCGTGGCAGCCCCAGCCGCCCCACCCGCCCGGGCTCCCGGCGGTAGACGTGCACCGTCGGGGGGCGCCCGTCGTCGTTGGGGACCGGGATCTCGTAGGTCTTCGGCGGCTGGCCGGTGGCACCGACGAGCACCGGCAGCACGCGTCCGTCCAGCGGCCCGCCGACGAACGGGGTGTTCTCGCTTCTCACCCCACCAGTGTCACATTGTGCTTCCTCGGGCCCCGCGAAAAGGGAGCCCGCAGGTCACAGCAGGTGCGCGGCGTCGCTGACGACGGGCAGGATGCGCCGGGCCAGCAGGCCGGCCGGGCCGTCGGCGCGCTCCATGGCCAGCGCGGCCCTGGCGGCCTTCGCGGTCTGCGGATCGGTGGCGGCGGTCGCGGTCAGCAGCGCGACGAAGTGGTCCACCAGCCAGTCGCGCAGCTCCCGGGGGGCGGGGTGGCGCTCCTCGCGGGAGGGCGACTCGTCCAGCCAGATCAGGGAGGCGGCCTCGACGGCGGTGATCCAGGTACGGATCGTCATCCGCAGCCGCGGGCCCGGCTCGGCGACGCCCAGGTGGAGCAGGATCTGCCCGGCGGCCGCGCGCCGTACCTCGTCCACGATCGCGCTGGTGCGCGCCGTCTCGACGACGCTGCCGCCCTGGAGCAGCGCCGTGAAGCCGGTGTCGTGCTCGTCGACGAAGGCCAGATAGCGGTCCAGGGCGTTGCCCAGGCGCTGGGTGAGCGGCCCGGTTTCGGGCTCGGCGAAGCAGCGCTCCAATATGTCGGCGGCGCTGCGCAGCGCCGCCTCGTACAACTGCTGTTTGCCGCCCGGGAAGTAGCGGTAGACCAGCGGCCGCGAGACCTCGGCGGCGCTGGCGACATCGTCCAACGAGACGTCCTCGGGCGGGCGGTGGGAGAACTGACCGAGCGCCGCGGTGATGAGCTGGGAGCGCCGCTCCTGGACGCTGAGCCGCCGGTACGCCGGGCGGGGGACTGCTGGGGCGGTGCCGCTGCCGTTCATGAACAGCAGCGTAACCGGCCGGGTGTACGGTCCGGCGGGCAGGCCTGGACCAGGTGTTCGCGGAGCACCCGCTACGCCAGCAGCCCCGAGCTCTTCCAGAGCCTGCGGCCCGCCCCGCGCATCACACCGATCTCGTCCAGGAAGTCGGTGAGCCGCTTGGCGCCGGACTGCATCACCTCGCGGCGGTGGCCGCTGGCCTTGACCTGGGCCATCGCCTCGCGCCTGTCCAGGCCGACGTTCGTGTAGACCTGCGGGTTGACGAAGGCGATGGAAAAGACGCGGGCCGCCTCGCCGCAGCTGAGGCGGGTCAACTCCCGCTCCCACAAAGGCGCGGTGATCATCTGGCGGCGCAGCTCCTCGCGGGCGTAGCGCACATGGCGGGCCTCCTCCACGACGTGGATACGGGTCACACCGCGCACGATGGTCTGCACCCGCTCGTCGGGGAAGGTCAGCCGCTGCATCCAGTCCAGGATCTCCTCGCCCAGCAGGGTGCAGGCGAACGAACCGGGCGTGGTGGAGACGGTCTTGAGGATGCGGGCGAGGTTGTGGTTCAGGCGCGAGACGGGGTACTCGGGCGCCCCGCCCTTGTGGATCATGCGCGCGAACATCTTGGAGTGCCGGCACTCGTCCGCGATCTCGGTGAGCGCGTACCGCACGTGCGCGCTGGTCAGCGGCTTGTCGTAGATGTGCCGTACCAGCAGCTGCATCAGGATGATCTCGAACCAGATGCCCAGCGAGGCCAGCGACGCGGCCTCGTGCCGGGAGAGTTCGATGCGCTGCTCCTGCGACATGCGGTGCCACAGGGGAGTGTCGTAGAGGGAGAGGAGCTCGGGGGGCCAGTACCACTTGCCCTCTTCGGCGGGGGCGTCCCAGTCGAGCTCCGTGTCCGGGTCGAAGGAGTGCCTGGCGGAGGATTCGAGCAGCCGCTCGGCCACCTGCTCCCGGTCCTTGAGCAGCCCGAGCGCGTCCCGCAGGGCGGTGTGCTGGGTCGTCGCGGTCGTCATGGCTGTGGTTACCTCGCTAGTGGGTTACCCGCGGTCACATCTTATGAGACTGCGTGTCAGTAAGGACGTCAATCCCCTGCGCACGAGTTATTGACCCGCTGGTAAGTGACGTGTGAGCCTGCCAACGACCGCCCCCGGCCCGGGGTTTGACGTGACATCGACCCAAGGAGGCGTCCATGCCGGTCCTCGATCTGTACGCCAACGGCCCCAAGGAGCCCCGCTGGGAGGTGCCCGCGAGCGGCGCCGCCCGCTTCAACTGGGAGTACGACGACGGGCGCGAGCGGCTGCTGGCCCTGTACCAAAGAGGCAAGGACAAGCAGTGGGACGCCCATACGCGCATCGACTGGGACCTGGAGGTCGACCCGTTCGACCCGCTCGGCACCCCGGACGAGTCGATGGCCCTGTACGGCACGAAATACTGGGACAAGTTCACCGCCGGGCAGCGCGGAGAGATGCGACAGCACTACAGCGCCTGGCAGTTCAGCCAGTTCCTGCACGGCGAGCAGGGCGCGATGGTGTGCGCGGCACGGATCGTGGAGTCCGTGCCCGACATGGACGCGAAGTTCTACTCCGCGACCCAGACCATGGACGAGGCGCGGCACGCCGAGATCTACAGCCGCTTCCTGAAGGAAAAGATCGGGATGCTCTACCCGATCAACGACAACCTCCAGGCCCTGCTGGGCGACACCCTCAAGGACTCCCGCTGGGACATGCCCTACCTTGGCATGCAGGTGCTTATCGAGGGCCTGGCGCTGGCCGCCTTCGGCATGATCCGCGACACCACCCACAAGCCGCTGCCGAAGCAGATCCTGGCCTACATCATGCAGGACGAGGCCCGGCACGTGGCCTTCGGGCGGATGGCGCTGCGCGACTACTACCGGCAGCTGAGCGACGCCGAGCTGCGCGAGCGCGAGGAATTCGTCATCGAGGGCTGCTACTTGATGCGCGACCGGCTGCGCGGCCTGGAGGTGCTGGAGAACTTCGGCATCCCGCGCAAGGAGGCCGCCGAGATCACCGAGCAGTCCTCCTTCCTGCACCTGTTCCGCAAGCTGCTCTTCAGCCGCATCGTGCCGTGCGTGAAGGACATCGGCCTGTGGGGCGAGCGCCTGCAACGCGCCTATGTGGACCTCGGCGTCCTGGAGATGGGCGACACCAGCCTGGATCTGCTCATGGCCCAGGACGAGGAGCTGGCCGAGAAGCTGGACGCCGAGCGCTTCGCCGCCGAGGAGGCGGCGCGCACCGCCGAGGTCGCCGAGGCGGTGGCGCTGGGCGCGGAAGGGGAGTGAGCCCCGGCCGCGCCTGTACGGCGGCTTCCTGACGCACCGGCGCCCTTGCAGGGGCGCGGTCAGACGGCCGCGCCTCCAGCGGAGCGGGCCAGCCAGCGGCCCCCGTGCCGGGTGACCTCGATGGGCCTGCCGAAACAGGCGGTCATCCGCTCGTCGGTCAGCACCCGCTCCACCGGGCCGCGCGCCTGCACCCGGCCCTCGCGCAGCAGGAGGGCGTGGCCGATGGCGGGGGAGAGTTCCTCCAGGTGGTGGGTGACCGTCACCGTCGCCAACCCCGGCCGGGCGAGCGCCAGTTGGTGCATGGTGTCGATCAGGTCCTCGCGGGAGGGCAGGTCGAGCGCGTTGAACGGCTCGTCGAGCAGCAGCAGCGAGGGGTCGGCCATCAGGGCGCGGGCGATCAGGAGGCGGGCCCGCTGGCCGCCCGAGCAGACCCCGTACGGGCGGTCCGCCAGCTCCTTGCAGTCCAGCTCGGCCAGGACCTCGTGGGCCCGCTCGCGCGTCGCGGCGTCGTACTTGCCCCACAGCGGCTGGACGGTGCCGGTCGCGCCGGTGAGGACCACCGTGTGCCCCGTGGCGTCCTGCGGGACCTTCTGCGCGCCGGACACCAGGCCGATGGCGGCGCGCAGTTCGCGTACGTCGACCCGGCCCAGCCGGTGCCCGAGCACCTCGACGGACCCGGTGGTGGGGAACATCGTCGCGCCGACCAGCCGCAGCACCGTCGTCTTGCCCGCGCCGTTCGCGCCCAGCAGCGCCCAGTGTTCGCCGGAGCGCACGCTGAAGTCGATGCCGTCGAGGATGACCTGGCCGGTGGTGAGCCGGCGGACACCGACGCCCGTGAGAGCGGCGATGACGCCTGCGGCGGCCGGCGGCGCGGTGGTGTCCGGGGTGCCCGTGGTGGTCATGCGCGGCAGGTTAGCTGCACAGGCCACCTTTGCGCGGGGGCGTCCGGTGGGCGGACACGGCGGACCCGGCGTCGGCCGGGGACCGGCCGGACAGCCCCAACAGGTCCCGCATCCGGGCGTACTTGGCCGTCAGCCGGTCGCGGGTGGCCCCGTCCAGCACCGCCAGCCGCGCCGGATCGGCGTTGTGCGCCAGATCCGCCTCCTTGACCAGCAGCGCGCCCGGCGTGGCCAGGATGCGCGTCGCGTACTCCTCGGCCGCCTCACCGGGCCGCTTGGTCACCGCCAGCACCATCGCCTTGGTCCGCGCACCGAGCGCCGCCTTGTCCAGCCACTCCACGCTCAGCGCCTCGTCCTCGATCGCATCGTGTAGCCAGGCAGCGGCGATCTGCTCCCGGTCCCCGCCGCGCACCCGCACCCCCTCCGCCACCGCCGCCAGATGCTCGGCATACGGCCGCCCCGCCTTGTCCGTCTGCCCCGCATGCACCCGCCGCGCCAGCGCTTCCACCTCGGAGAGCGACAGCAGCCCACCCGCCGAAAAGTTCTCGTTCATGCCCTCATGGTGCATCGCGCCCCATCAGGGGCACGGGTCCAGGGGCGCGGCTTCAGGGGTGCGGGACCGCGTCGATACGCGGCTCCGCCGCGTGGGCGCGCCCAACCCCCACCGACCCGCGGTGTCACAACAGCCCTGGCAGCGGAGCATCCGGCTGTGCGCTCAGCGCAGAGCCGCCCGCATCACAGCCCGGGCGATCGGCGCCGCGCTCCCGCCGCCGCTGATGTCGGCGCGGTTGGCCGCCGCGTCCTCCACGACCACCGCCACCGCGACCGCCGCGTCGCTCGCCCCGTCGGCCCTGGCCCAGGAGATGAACCAGGCGTACGGCGTGCCCTCGTTGTTGATGCCGTGCTGCGCGGTGCCGGTCTTGCCGCCCACCGTGGCGCCGTCGATGGCGGCGTTGCGGCCGGTGCCGGTGGTGACGACGTCGGTCATCATCGACTGGAGCTGCTGGGCGGTGGCCGGGCTCATCGCCTGGCGCAGCGTCTTGTGCGGCGTGGTGGCGACCGTCTCCCCCTTGGAGTCGGTCAACCTGTCCACCAGATAGGGGGACTTGAGCTCCCCGCCGTTGGCGACCGCGGCCGCGACCATGGCCATCTGGAGCGGGGTGGCGGTGGTGTCGAACTGCCCGATGGAGGAGAGCGCCACCTGCGAGGCGTTCATCTCGGTGTCGAAGTTGCTCTTGGCGACCGGGGAGGGGATCTTCAGCCCCGTGTCGTTGAAGCCGAACTTCTCCGCGGCCTTGACCATGCCGTTCAGGCCCACCCGGGCGCCCAGGCTCGCGAAGACGGTGTTGCAGGAGACCTCGAAGGCGTACTTGAGCGTGGCGTTCGCGCAGCCGCTGGCCTCGTTGGTCAGCCGGGTGCTGGTGCCGGGCAGCGTATAGGGGCTGGGGACGGCGGTGGCGGCGTCGATGTCGGTGACCGCGCCGCTGTCCAGCGCGGCGGCCGCGGTGACGACCTTGAACGTCGAGCCGGGCGGATAGGTCTGCCGGATGGCCCGGTTGAGCATCGGCTGGGCCGAGGACCGGTTCAGCCGCTTCCAGGTCTCGCTCACGGACGTGTCCGTACCCGAGAGCTGCCCGGGGTCGTACGACGGCGTGCTGGCCAGCGCGAGGATCTTCCCGGTCGCCGGCTCCACGGCGGCCACCGCGCCCCGCTTGCCGCCCAGCCCCTCGAACGCGGCCTGCTGCGCCGCCGGGTCGATGGTGGTGGCGACATTGCCGCCGGGCTGCTGCCGGCGGGAGATGTCGTACCAGAGGGGGACGGTGGCCAGGCGGCTGTCGGTGCCGGACAGGATCGTGTCCTCGGCGTGCTCGATGAGCGTGGTGCCGTAGATCTGGGAGGCGTAGCCGGTGACGGGCGCGTAGCGCGGGCCCTGGGTGTACGTGCGCTCGTAGCGCAGCCGTCCGCCGCTGTCCTTCGACCCGGTCACGCTCTTGCCGCCGACCAGGATGTTGCCCCGCGGCTGGTTGTAACGGGCCATCACCGCACGGCGGTTGGCGGGGTTGGTGTCGTAGTCCTCGGCCTCGAAGACCTGGACGCGGGAGGCGTTGAGCAGCAGCGCGACCAGCAGGACGAGGCAGAAGGCCGAGGCGCGGCGGATGTAGCGGATCACTGGTCGGCCTCCCGGTCGGTGCGGCCGGTACCGGCGTCCTGGCCGCCGTCCTCGCTGGTGCTCTCGCCGCTGCTTTTGCCGCGCAGGTCGAGGTCCTGGGTGAGGTCGCCGGGGCGGACGGCGGCGATGACCCCGGTCTCGGCGGCCGTGGGCCGGGGCGTACGGGCGCTGTCGCTGATACGGACGAGCAGCGCGACGATGATCCAGTTGGTCACGACGGACGAGCCGCCCTGCGCGAGGAAGGGCATCGCCATCCCCGTCAGCGGGATCAGCCCCATCACCCCGCCCGCGATCACGAAGACCTGGATGGCCAGCAGCGAGGCGAGCCCCACGGCCAGCAGCCGCCCGAAGGGGTCGCGCAGCGCCAGGCCCGCCCGGTAGCCGCGCGCCACCAGCAGCGCGTACAGCAGGAACAGCACGGTCAGCCCGGCCAGCCCCAGCTCCTCGCCGAACGTCGCCAGGATGAAGTCGGACTTCATGGCGAAGCCGATGAGGTAGGAGTGGCCCTCGCCCAGACCCGTGCCCAGCAGCCCGCCCGCCGCGAAGGCGAACAGGGACTGGGCGAGCTGGCTCGCGCCTCGGCCCGCCTCGATGCTGGCGAAGGGGTGCAGCCAGTCCTGGACGCGGCTGTGCACATGGGGCTCCAGAGCGCCCACCGCGGCCGCGCCGACGGCGGCCAGCAGCAGGCCGACCGCGATCCAGCCGGTGCGCCCGGTCGCCACGTACAGCAGGACCACGAAGACACCGAAGAACAGCAGCGAGGTGCCCAGGTCGCGCTCCAGGACCAGGACGCCGACGCTGAGCACCCAGATCGCCAGGATCGGGCCGAGCACCCGGCCGGTGGGGAACTGCAGCTTCCAGATGCGGCGGCCCGTATAGGCCAGCGCGTTGCGGTTGGCGGCGAGATAGGCCGCGAAGAAGACGGTGATCAGGATCTTGGCGAACTCGCCGGGCTGGAAGGAGAAGCCCGCGACCCTGATCCAGATCTTCGCCCCGTTGATGGCCGGGAAGAAGATCGGCACGATCATCAGGGCGAGCGCGACGGCCGCGCAGACGTAGGCGTAGCGCTGCAGGACCCGGTGGTCGCGCAGCAGCAGGACCACGCCGATGAACAGCGCGACGCCGAGCGTGGACCAGATCAGCTGGGTGGGCGCCGCCTGGTCCTTGGGGGTCTCCAGGTCCAGCCGGAAGATCAGGACCAGCCCGAGGCCGTTGAGGAGGACGGCGATGGGCAGCAGCAGGGGATCGGCGTAGGGGGCGCGGAAGCGGACGGCGAGATGGGCGAGCAGCGCCAGGACGCCCAGGCCCGCTCCGTAGCCGGCCGCGCCGCCCGGGACGGCGCCGCTCTTGGCCAGGCCCACATCGATGTAGCCGTAGACGCTGATGAGCACGGCGCCGACGATCAGGGCCAGTTCGACGCCCCGGCGCTTGGGCAGTCGCAGGCCCGGCGGGGGAGCGTCCGCCGTTGTTGCCGTCATGTCAGGCAACGTAGCAAGCGGTGGGCGATATGTCTGTTATGTCGAAATTCTTGTGCGGCATGCGGCGAGGTGGATCGCTGACGCTCCGTCACCTGCCGGTACGCCCCGGACTGCGGGGGCGGGCCGGGGCGTACGGGGTGCGCGGACTCGGCCGCGGGCGCTCAGGTCGGCACCGCGCGGGAGCCTTGCCGGATTGGGAGATGCGGCGCGCCGAGGATCAGGCGCACTTGCCGTTGCCGGGCAGGTGCCGGCGCGGAGTTCGATGCGGTATGCCTGCCTCGCTCGCATCACGCCAGAGGTGCGTCGGAGCGTCCGCAACTCATCACTCTGCGTTGCATTCTTGAGGCGAAGAATTCGGGTGATTTCCCGAATTCTCGTTCTCTGTAGCCGCTGTCCGGACACATTCCGTGAGCGGGCCCGGGCATCGAGGAGTGCATCCGCCACGCGCCGCACCCCGGCCTGGACCTCGGATCGGGCCGAGGTGCGCCAAGGGTTGGGGCGGTCGAGCGGGGGGAGGGGGGTCCGGGGGTGGCGTGGCCGGTGTCCAGCGGGTACGGGGACGGGGATTTCGCCAACGCATTCGCCGACGAATTAGCCTTGGGCCTCGGGTGGCCGATACGTGCGGGGGCGGGCCTCGCTCTCCCGGTCGCCGTCAACCACCACCAGCCCCCTCGCGTCGTCGAGGGCGGATGACCGTCCCTCTCGACGAAAGGCAGTATTGGCGTCATGACGACTCTCCGTTCCCGGATCATCGCCTGGGTAGGCCGCATGTATCTGGCGAGAACACGAAAGAAAGGCTTCGATCTGTCTCGAATGTCTTTCTTGCCCGAGTCCACGCTGATGCCGCTGCGCCGCGAAGGGCTCGACCCGGTGGGAGACTTGGCGGCAATTCGGGAGAAAGAGCCCATCAGCAGGCTTCCGGTGCCCATCGCGACCAATGTCTGGCTGGTCACCGGCTATGACGAGGTCAAGGCGGTTCTGGGGAAGGCGAACGCATTCAGTTCCGACTTCACCAATCTGATCGGCAAGGCGGGCGCCAGCGACGAGCAGAACCCGGGCGGACTCGGATTCTCCGACCCGCCCGTGCACACCCGGCTGCGCCGCCTGCTGACCCCCGAATTCACCATGCGCCGGCTCGGCAGGCTCACCCCGCGGATCCACGAGATCGTCGAAGAGCGGCTGGACGCCATGGAAAAGGCGGGCCGCTCCGGCGGGCCCGTGGACATAGTCGAATCCTTCGCCCTGCCCATCCCGTCGCTGGTTATCTGTGAACTCCTCGGCGTCCCCTACGAGGACCGCGAGGAGTTCGAGCGGCTGAGCGCGGCCCGCTTCGACCTCTTCAGCGGAGCCAACGCCTCCCTCGGCGCCATATCGGAATCGCTCACGTATTTCCGCCAGGTCGTCAAGAAGCAGCGGCAGGAGCCGGGTGACGGTCTGCTCGGCATGATCATCAAGGAGCACGGCGACTCGGTCAGCGACGAGGAACTGGCGGGCCTGGCCGACGGCGTGCTCACCGGAGGATTCGAGACGACCGCGAGCATGCTGGCGCTGGGCGCACTCGTCCTCCTCCAGGACCCGGCCCACTTCGCGGCCATCAAGGACGACGAGGAGGCGACCGAGCGCTACGTCGAGGAGCTGCTGCGCTATCTCACCGTCGTCCAGGTCGCCTTCCCCCGGTTCGCCAAGGAGGACCTGGAGATCGGCGGGGTGCAGATCGCCACCGGCGACGTGGTCCTGTGCTCCCTGAGCGGCGCCGACCGCGACGCCCGTACGGGCAGCGACATGGAGCGCTTCGACCCCTCGCGCAACGTCCCCTCCCACCTCGCCTTCGGCTACGGAATCCACCGCTGCGTCGGCGCCGAACTGGCCCGTATGGAACTGCGCGCCGCCTATCCCGCACTCGTACGGCGATTCCCCAATATGCGCCTGGCCGTCGAACCGGAGGAGCTGGCATTCCGAAAGCTGTCGATCGTGTACGGAATCGAGAACCTGCCGGTACACCTCGACGTCTGACCGGAGCGCGCGGGCGCCCCAACCGGAAACCCGGACCGGGTACTTGGCCGAACGGCCGGGTGCCCGGTCCGAGCATTTCCGTCTTTCGGCCGAGGTGACGCAGGGCCGGCGGGGGACCAAAGGCCTACCCGCCGTCGCGGTTGCGTCACTGTGCGCTCTTCTCCGGCTGGCTGTTACAAAGCGGAAGAATCGCCGTGATGTGGGCTGAATAGCTTCGTTGGTGTCGCCGCCGAACAGAGCGGACGGCGTAACGAACACCGGATCCCGCAAAGGAACTTCCCGATGGCTTCCACCCGCCGCATCGCCAGCCGCCGCAGCCTCGTCCGTACCTCCGCGATAGCCGCCGTGGCCGGCTCCGCGCTGCTGCTCCCGGCCGCCGCCGCCTTCGCCGACAGCCCGGCCCCGACCGACCCGGTCGGCCGGACCGGTGAGCAGGACAAGAAGCCGGACACCGGCGCGAAGGACAACGGAGCCAAGGACAACGGCTCCAAGGACAACGGCGCGAAGGACACCGGCTCGAAGGACCAGGGCGACAAGAGCAAGGACAAGGACAAGGACCAGGACAAGAAGGTCGAGCGCAAGCTCGTCCGCACCCAGGGCCTCGCCGGCGGCTTCACCGCCAAGGTCTACAAGCTCGGGCAGGACCACTTCCAGGCCGACCTGTACGCCAAGGCCCCCGACACCGGCAAGCTCACCAAGTACGACACGCTGGAGACCAAGGGTGGCAAGCCCGCCTACGGCCAGCACAACGGCGCGCACTTCGTCCTGCGGCCCGACGGCACCATGAAGTCCTGGGTCGAGGGCGGCAAGAAGAAGGACGACGGCACGAAGCAGGACCGCGCGCAGCAGAGCCGCGAGGCGCCGGGCGCGGGCCAGCACAAGGTCGTCCCCAAGGGCGGCGTCAAGGCCGGCGCCGAGGGCGTGCGGTCGGGCGACGACACCATGCTGCTCGCCGGTGGCGGCGCCGCCGCGGCCGCCGCGGGCCTGGGCTTCACGCTGCTGCGCCGCCGCAAGGCCGGCAGCAACTCCTGAGGCGCGGGCACCGGTCCGCCCCCTGGACCGGTCCGGCGCGCGCCCGGCGGCGGGGCCGCACCGCTTCTCCCTCACCGGAGCGGACCGCCCCGTCGCCGAGCGCCCCACTCCTTCCTGCCTGTCCCCCGTACGCAACTGGAGTCCCCGTGACCACGTCCACCCCACTGCGCTCCGGTACCGGCACCGGCTCCGGCCGTCTGGGCCGGATCGCGGCCGCCAGCGCGCTCGCGCTCGCCCTCGCCGGCGGACTGACGGCCTGCGGCGCCGGTGACACCCCCGGCCCCGACGTCAACATCAAGAACGCCGCGATCGCCCCCGCGAAGCAGGCCGCCGAGCCGATGGCGCCCTCCAAGCCCAAGCGGCTTGAGATCCCCTCCGCGGGCGTGAACGCGGGCCCGTTCGTACCGCTGGAGGTGGACGGCTCGGGCGAGCTGGGCGTACCGCCGGTGGACAAGGCCGAACAGCCCGGCTGGTGGACCCAGAGCCCCACCCCGGGCGAGAGGGGCGCCTCGGTCGTGGTGGCGCACTACGACACCAAGAACGGCCCGGCCCTGATGCGCAACGTGAAGAACATCAAGGTCGGCGACAAGATCAAGATCCTCAGGGAGGACGGCTCCACCGCCACCTTCACGATCCGCGAGCGCGAGCAGGTCAAGAAGGACGCCTTCCCCACCGACAAGGTCTACGGCCCCACCGACCGCCCCGAGCTGCGCCTGCTGACCTGCGGCGGCGACATCGTGGACGGCCACCGCTCGGCCAACATCATCTTCTACGCCGACCTGGTGAAGCGATAGGCCCGCCGTCTGCACAACGAACAGCGCTTCACCGCGGACGTCGCCCACGAACTGCGCACCCCGCTGACCGGGCTGCACGCCGCCGCCGAACTCCTGCCGCCCTCCCGCCCCACCCAGCTCGTCCAGGACCGCGTCCAGGCCCTGCGCCGCCTCACCGAGGACCTCCTGGAGATCTCCCGCCTGGACGCCCGCGCCGAGAGCGCCGACCTGGACGCCCACCGGCTGGGCCCGCTGGCCCAACGCGCCGCCCTCGCCTCGGGGTTGGAGACCGAGGTCCGTATCGTGCGCGACACCCGGCTCCGCACCGACCACCGCCGCCTCGAACGCATCCTGGGCAATCTGATCGCCAACGCCCACAAACACGGCGCGGCCCCGGTCCGGCTCACCGTCGACGGCCCCACCCTGTCCGTCCGCGACCACGGCCCCGGCTTCCCCGGCTACCTCCTGGACCACGGCCCCCAGCGCTTCCGTACGGAAACCACCCGGGCCGGCCGCACCGGTCACGGGCTGGGCCTGACCATCGCCCTCGGCCAGTCCCGCACCCTGAACGCCACCCTCACCTTCACCAACCCCCCGGCCGGCGGCGCCCTGGCGACCCTCACCCTCCCCGGCCACTGAAGCCCCCGCCGCACCGGCGGCCGCGGAAACAGAAAAACCCCGCAATCAGCGAAACCACTGACTGCGGGGTCTGTTCAGGCACTTCTGCGAAGTGCCCCCGGCAGGATTCGAACCTGCGCACACGGCTCCGGAGGCCGTTGCTCTATCCCCTGAGCTACGGGGGCGTTGCCGCCGTTTTGCGCGGCGACGGGTAGAACACTACCAGCTCCGATGGGGTGTTCAGGAACGGGATCGAGGGGCCCGGGCCGGGCGTACGTCCTAGCGCATGGGGCACGTCTGTCCCGGGTGGTTGCGGAAAGCTCCCCCGCACGGGGCGGAAGTGGGCAAAACCCGGACGCGGCCTGAGGTACGCGCCTAGTCTCAAGGTGTGCCTGGCTTGTCCGGCCGGGTCCTTGTTGTCGATGACAACAAGGTCATCCGGCAGTTGATCAGGGTCAATCTCGAGCTGGAGGGCTTCGAGGTCGTGACCGCGGCTGATGGTGCCGAGTGCCTGGACATCGTGCACGAGGTCAGTCCGGATGTCGTGACGCTCGACGTCGTCATGCCCCGGCTCAACGGGCTGCACACCGCCGCGCGGCTGCGCGCCGATCCCCGTACGCGCGATCTGCCCATCGCCATCGTCAGCGCCTGCACCCAGGTCGAGGTGGACAGCGGGCAGGCGGTGGGGGTGGACGCCTTCCTGGCGAAGCCGTTCGAGCCGATGGAGCTCGTACGCACCGTGCGCCGGCTGATGGGGCTCGACGGCGGTGCGGCAGAGGGGCTGGCCGACGCCGAAGGGGATACCGAACCCGTCGCCCGGCCCGCGGGATAGGGCCGGGGCGCGGGCGGTGCCGGGCGGCCGGTGTCCGCACTGCGAAACCTGCTCGCATACCCACCCCCCTTCTCCCATACGCTTGTCCCGTGACCCCCGCCGAGCTCTCCCGCACCGTTCTGCGCTCCGTGCGTGGTGCTGTGGAGGAGCGGGAGCTGTGTGTGACCGTCCCTGCGCGCATTGTCGTGCAGCCGCCGCCGCGCCCCGGCTGCGGTGACTACGCCTCCAACGTCGCCCTCCAGCTCGCGAAGGACGCCGGCCGCCCCCCGCGCGAGGTGGCCGAGATCCTGCGCAGGCGGCTCACGGGCCAGGACGGCATCGCCCGTGTCGAGATCGCCGGCCCCGGCTTCCTGAACTTCACCCTCGCGGGCAGCGCGCAGAGCGGACTCTTGCGGACCGTCCTGGAACAGGGCGCGGCCTACGGACGCGGGGAGCGGGCGGGTACGGCCGCGCCCGTCGCCCTGCGCCCCGCCCCCGGCGTGCGGGCCGCCGTGGTCGCCGAGGCGCTGGAGCGGGTGCTGGAGGCCGCCGGGCTGGGGACGGCGCCGGGCGGCGAGGACGTACGCCCCCTCCCGGTCTCCGGGAGCGGCGCCGAACTGCTCGCGCGGCTGGGCGCCGACGAGATGCGCTGGGCGCTGCTCAGGCCCGCCGCGCACGACCGGGTACGGCTGCCCGAGCGGCCCGTACAGCACGAGAGCAACCCCCGCTTCCGGGTGCAGTACGCCCACGCGCGCACCCGCGCCCTGCTGCGCAACGCCCACGACCTCGGCTTCGCACCGGAGCCCGGGGACCCCACGGCCGCACCCGCCGACGGCCTGCCCGCCACCGCCTCCCGCCCGGAGCCCTGCGCCGACCTGCAGGCCGCGCTCGCCGCCTACCCCGCCGCCGTGGAGGCCGCCGCGCGGCACCGGGCGCCGGACCGGATCGCCCGGCATCTGGAGAGCACGGCGGACGCCTTCTTCCGCGCTCACGACACCTGTCCGCCGCTGCCCGTCGGGGAGCAGAAACCCTTGGCCGTTCACCGCGCCCGACTGGCCCTCGCCGAGGCCACCGGGACGGTGCTCGCCAACGGCCTGCGCCTGCTCGGCATCTCCACGCCCGACCGCCTCTGACACCACCGGGGCACCGCCTGACGCAGTCGCCGCAGCCGGCACACCGAGCCGTCCGGCAGGACCCGGGACCATCAGAAGACCTCCGAGGGGATTTCCCAAAGCCATGAGCCGTTCCGCCCACCCCGCAGGACCCCGGCACGCAGACGTGCTGCCCGAGGGGCACTACGCAGCGCCGCCCGCCGACCTGAACTCCCTCGACGCGCGCGTGTGGTCGCGCACCGTCCGGCGCGACGCCGACGGCGTCATCACGGTCGGCGGCCGCAGCGTCACCTCCCTCGCCGAGGAGTTCGGCACGCCCGCGTACTTCCTGGACGAGGAGGACTTCCGGGCCCGCTGCCGCGCCTGGCGCGAGGCCTTCGGCGAGGGCGCGGACGTCTTCTACGCCGGCAAGGCCTTCCTCTCCCGCGCGGTGGTCAAGTGGCTGCACGAGGAGGGCCTGAACCTGGACGTGTGCTCCGGCGGCGAGCTGGCCACCGCGCTCGCGGCCGGCATGCCCGCCGAGCGCATCGCGCTGCACGGCAACAACAAGAGCACCGAAGAGATCACCCGCGCCGTCGAGGCGGGTGTCGGCCGCATCGTGCTGGACTCCTTCCAGGAGATCGTGCGGGTGGCGCACATCGCCGACCGGCTCGGCAAGCGCCAGCGCGTGCAGATCCGGGTGACGGTCGGCGTCGAGGCGCACACCCACGAGTTCATCGCCACCGCGCACGAGGACCAGAAGTTCGGGCTGGCGCTGGCGGGCGGGCAGGCCGCCGAGGCGGTGCGCCGCGCCCTCAAGCTGGACGGCCTGGAGCTCGTCGGCATCCACTCCCACATCGGGTCGCAGATCTTCGACATGGCCGGCTTCGAGGTCGCCGCCCGCCGCGTCGTCTCCCTGCTGGCCGACGTCCGCGACGAGCACGGCGTCGAGCTGCCCGAGATCGACCTCGGCGGCGGCCTGGGCATCGCGTACACCCCCGAGGACGACCCGCGCGAGCCGCAGGAGATCGCCAAGGCGCTGGGCGAGATCGTCACCCGCGAGTGCGAGGCCGCCGGGCTCGCCGTGCCGCGGCTGTCGGTCGAGCCGGGCCGCGCCATCGTCGGCCCGACCGCCTTCACCCTGTACGAGGTCGGTACGGTCAAGCCGCTGGAGGGCCTGCGCACGTACGTCAGCGTGGACGGCGGCATGTCGGACAACATCCGCACCGCCCTGTACGACGCCGAGTACTCCGTCGCGCTGGCCTCGCGCATCTCGGACGCCGAGCCCATGCTGAGCCGTGTGGTCGGCAAGCACTGCGAGAGCGGCGACATCGTCGTACGGGACGCCTTCCTGCCCGCCGACGTGGCGCCCGGCGACCTGCTCGCCGTGCCCGCGACCGGTGCCTACTGCCGCTCGATGGCGAGCAACTACAACCACGCCCTGCGCCCGCCCGTCGTGGCGGTCAAGGGCGGCGCGGCACGAGTGATCGTCCGGCGCGAGACGGAGGAAGATCTCCTGCGTCTCGATGTCGGTTAGGTGAAATAGACATCTCGGAATCTGGACGACGGACGGAAAGTCCCGTCCAGTGGGTGAGACTGGTGCATTACCGAGCATGGAAACGAAACGAGGTCGAATGATGCGTACGCGTCCGCTGAAGGTGGCGCTGCTGGGCTGTGGAGTGGTCGGCTCAGAGGTGGCGCGCATCATGACGACGCACGCCGACGACCTCACAGCCCGCATCGGCGCACCCGTGGAGCTCGCGGGGATCGCCGTGCGCCGCCCCGACAAGGTGCGCGCCGGCGTCCCCGCCGAGCTGGTCACCACGGACGCCACCGCGCTGGTCAAGCGCGGTGACATCGACGTGGTCATCGAGGTCATCGGCGGTATCGAGCCGGCCCGTGGCCTGATCACCACCGCCTTCGAGCACGGCGCGAGCGTGGTCTCGGCCAACAAGGCGCTGGTGGCCGCCGACGGCGCGGCGCTGCACGCCGCGGCCGAGGCCAACGGCGCGGACCTCTACTACGAGGCCGCCGTCGCGGGCGCCATCCCGCTGGTGCGGCCGCTGCGCGAATCCCTGGCGGGCGACAAGGTCAACCGCGTCCTGGGCATCGTCAACGGCACCACCAACTTCATCCTCGACAAGATGGACACATCCGGAGCGGGGTATTCCGAGGCGCTGGACGAGGCCACCGCGCTCGGGTACGCCGAGGCCGACCCGACCGCCGACGTCGAGGGCTTCGACGCCGCCGCCAAGGCCGCGATCCTGGCCGGCATCGCCTTCCACACCCGCGTGACCATCGACGATGTGCACCGCGAGGGCATCACCGAGGTCTCCGCCGCCGACATCGCCTCCGCCAAGCGCATGGGCTGCACGGTCAAGCTCCTGGCGATCTGCGAGCGGGCCGTGGACGGCGGTTCGGTCACCGCCCGCGTGCACCCGGCGATGATCCCGCTCAGCCACCCGCTGGCCTCCGTGCGCGAGGCCTACAACGCGGTCTTCGTGGAGGCCGACGCGGCAGGGCAGCTGATGTTCTACGGCCCGGGCGCGGGCGGTTCACCGACCGCCTCCGCGGTCCTCGGCGACCTCGTCGCCGTCTGCCGCAACAAGCTCAACTCGGCCACCGGACCCGGTGAGTCCGCTTACGCGCGCCTGCCCGTCAGCCCCATGGGCGATGTCGTCACGCGCTATCACATCAGTCTCGACGTGGCCGACAAGTCCGGCGTCCTGGCACAGGTCGCCACGGTCTTCGCCGAGCACGGCGTATCGATCGATACGGTCCGTCAGCAGGGTAAGGACGGCGAGGCCTCCCTCGTCGTCGTCACCCACCGAGCGCCCGACGCCGCTCTGTCGTCGACCGTCGAGGCTCTGCGCAAGCTGGACACCGTACGCGGCGTGGCCAGCATCATGCGGGTCGAAGGGGAGTAAAGGAACCCATGTCTGCCAACGCCAACACCACCTCCACCAGCCGCCAGTGGCGCGGCATCATCGAGGAGTACCGCGACCGGCTGCCGGTCGGCGACACCACCGAGGTCGTCACCCTCCGCGAGGGCGGCACGCCGCTGGTCCCCGCCCAGGTGCTCTCCGAGCGCACGGGCTGTGAGGTGCACCTCAAGGTCGAGGGCGCCAACCCCACCGGGTCCTTCAAGGACCGTGGCATGACCATGGCCATCACCCGGGCCAAGGAGGAGGGCGCCAAGGCCGTCATCTGCGCCTCCACCGGCAACACCTCCGCCTCGGCCGCCGCCTATGCCGTACGCGCCGGAATGGTGAGCGCCGTTCTGGTCCCGCAGGGCAAGATCGCGCTCGGCAAGATGGGCCAGGCGCTGGTCCACGGGGCAAAGATCCTCCAGGTCGAGGGCAATTTCGACGACTGTCTGACCTTGGCCCGTGGCCTGTCGGAGCGGTATCCGGTCGCACTTGTGAACTCCGTTAACCCGGTGCGTATCGAGGGCCAGAAGACCGCGGCCTTCGAGATCGTGGACATGCTCGGCGACGCCCCGGACATCCACGTGCTGCCCGTCGGCAACGCCGGCAACATCACCGCCTACTGGAAGGGCTACCAGGAGTACGCGCGCGACGCCCTCTGCACCCGTGCGCCCCGCATGTGGGGGTTCCAGGCATCCGGCAGCGCCCCGATCGTGCGCGGTGAGCCGGTCAAGGACCCGCACACCATCGCCACCGCCATCCGCATCGGCAACCCCGCCTCCTGGCAGTTCGCCGAGCAGGCGCGGGACGAGTCCGGCGGCCTCATCGACGAGGTGACCGACCGTCAGATCCTGTCCGCCTACCGCCTGCTGGCCTCCCAGGAGGGCGTCTTCGTCGAGCCCGCCTCGGCCGCTTCGGTGGCCGGTCTGCTCAAGGCCGCCGAGCAGGGCAAGGTCGACCCGGGCCAGAGAATCGTCTGTACGGTGACCGGCAACGGCCTCAAGGACCCGGACTGGGCGGTGGCCGGAGCGCCGCAGCCGGTGACGGTCCCCATCGACGCCGACGCCGCCGCCGAGCGTCTGGGTCTGGCGTAACAGGCCCGGTCTCCACCCGCAGGGAGCGCCCGGAGCAAACCCTGCAAAGGCTGCAAAGTCAGTGACAGGGCACCGGGTGGCGTGCGACACGCATCGCGCGCCTCCCGTGCGCCCTATGTCGCCACAGAACCTTCCTTCGATAGGCTGGCAGCCAACTCCCCTCCCCACGGCATACAGCCGTGGTGTGCAGGGCAGGTCAGAACGGACCCCATGAGCAGGCCGGGCACCCTGGTGCCGCCAAGTTCTGGGGCAGTACCGCAGCATCAATCAAGGAGAGTCATCGAGCGATGGCCGGTCCAGCGTTCCGCGCCGCCGCCGTCCGGGTGCGCACCCCCGCCACCAGCGCCAATCTCGGTCCCGGCTTCGACGCCCTCGGCCTGTCCCTGGGGCTGTACGACGATGTCGTGGTGCGGGTGGCAGACTCCGGCCTGCACATCGACATCGCAGGTGAGGGCGCCGAGACGCTCCCGCGCGACGAGAGCCATCTGCTCGTACGCTCCCTGCGCACCGCCTTCGACCTGCTCGGCGGCCAGCCGCGCGGACTGGAAATCGTCTGCGCCAACCGCATCCCGCACGGCCGGGGCCTGGGCTCCTCCTCCGCCGCCATCTGCGCGGGCATCGTGGCCGCCCGCGCCGTGACGATAGGCGGCGAGCAGAAGCTGGACGACGCCGCCCTGCTGGAGCTGGCCACCGAGATCGAGGGCCACCCCGACAACGTCGCCGCCTGCCTGCTCGGCGGCTTCACCCTGGCCTGGACGGATACCGGTTCCGCACGGGCGATCAGGATGGATCCCGCCGATTCCATCGTTCCGGTGGTCTTTGTGCCCGGTAAGCCGGTGCTGACCGAGACCGCCCGAGGACTGCTGCCGCGCAGTGTCCCGCATGTGGACGCAGCGGCGAACGCCGGCCGCGCCGCACTGCTCGTCGAGGCCCTGACCAGGCGCCCCGAGCTGCTGCTGGCCGCGACCGAGGACCGACTTCACCAGGAGTACCGTGCCCCCGCGATGCCGGAGAGCGTTGCCCTGGTGAACCGACTGCGGGCGGACGGTGTCCCCGCGGTCATCTCCGGCGCGGGCCCCACGGTGCTCGCGCTGGTCGAGGACAGTGCGGCCGACAAGGTCGCGCGACTGGCAGGCGAGGGGTGGGCGGCCAACCGGCTGACCCTCGACGCGGCGGGCGCGAGCGTCCTGCCGCTCGCCGGGTGATCGACGATTGCCGGTCTTGGAGAGGGGGAATGTTTGTTGGATCCGGTAGTGTTAACCTCAAGTCAGTACCCGACGTCTCATTGGCGCGGTACTTCGTGTCCCCCATCGGGACCACCTTTCTTCCGGGAGCCTCCCAAACTGCTTGGGGCATTGGCCTGAGCAGAAGCGAGCACGCTCCGGAATCGACGCGACGGACATGAATCGCACTGCATCTCCTCGCGTCGGCACCATGAACTGATCTTTCCGCCGTATTCAGGCGGGACCACCGCCCCGGCCCGGTCCGCGCAAGAGCCAAGGACCGCAGCCGGACAGCACAACCGGTCGCCGAGCCAGACAGGCCGACGCCCGCTCCAGGGAAGGACCCTTCGTGAGCGACACCACCGATCTGATGGGCGTAACCGCCGACGGCGCCGCTGCCGACGCGCCCGCCACGGCCGCTCCCGCCGCGCCCCGGCGACGCCGTTCCGGCACCGGCCTTGAGGGCATGGTCCTGGCCGAGCTGCAGCAGGTTGCCTCCAGCCTCGGTATCAAGGGCACCGCGCGGATGCGTAAGAGCCAGCTGATCGAGGTCATCAAGGAGAAGCAGGCCGGCGGCTCCGGCACTGCGGCCAAGACCGCCGAGGCACCGGCAGAGACCAAGCCGAAGCGCCGCGCCACCTCCAAGGCCCGTACGGGCGAGGCCGCCGACAGCGCGGACAAGACCGCCGAGAAGGCGGGCAAGTCCGCTGACAAGGCCGACAAGGCCGCGAGCCAGCAGCAGATCGAGATCCCGGGCCAGCCGGTCAGCGACGAGCAGCCGGCCGGTGAGCGCCGTCGTCGTCGCGCCACCGCCGCCGCGGGCAGCCCCGAGACCTCCGGTGACACCCGCACCGACGTCAAGACCGACGTCAAGGCCGAGGTGAAGACCGACGCCAAGGCCGAGGCCGCGGTGGACAGCGCCGAGGGCCGCCAGGGCAAGGGCCAGGACCGTCAGGACCGCGGCGACCGTCAGGACCGCGGGCAGAAGGGCGACCGCCGCGAGCGCGGCCAGCGCGACCGCGACCGCCGTGGCAAGAACAGCGACGGCGGCGAGGGCGGCAACCAGCAGGGTGGCGGCCGCCAGCGCGACAACCGTGACAACCGCGACAACCGTCAGGACGACGGCTTCGACGACGAGGCGGGCGGCCGCCGTGGCCGTCGCGGCCGTTACCGTGACCGCCGTGGCCGCCGTGGCCGCGACGACTTCGGTGGCAACGAGCCGCAGGTGGCCGAGGACGACGTCCTGATCCCGGTCGCGGGCATCCTCGACATCCTCGACAACTACGCGTTCATCCGGACCTCCGGCTACCTGCCCGGTCCCAACGACGTGTACGTCTCCCTCGCCCAGGTGCGCAAGAACGGTCTGCGCAAGGGTGACCACGTCACCGGCGCGGTCCGTCAGCCGCGCGAGGGCGAGCGCCGCGAGAAGTTCAACGCGCTGGTCCGCCTGGACACCGTCAACTCCGTCGCCCCCGAACAGGGCCGCGGGCGGCCGGAGTTCGGCAAGCTGACGCCCCTTTACCCGCAGGAGCGGCTGCGCCTGGAGGGCGAGTCGGGCGGTCTGACGACCCGGATCATCGACCTGGTCGCGCCGATCGGCAAGGGCCAGCGCGGTCTGATCGTGGCCCCGCCGAAGACCGGCAAGACCATGATCATGCAGGCGGTCGCCAACGCGATCACCCGCAACAACCCCGAGTGCCACCTGATGGTCGTCCTGGTCGACGAGCGCCCCGAAGAGGTCACCGACATGCAGCGGTCGGTCAAGGGCGAGGTCATCTCCTCGACCTTCGACCGCCCGGCCGAGGACCACACCACCGTCGCCGAGCTCGCCATCGAGCGCGCCAAGCGTCTGGTGGAGCTGGGCCACGACGTGGTCGTCCTGCTGGACTCCATCACGCGTCTGGGCCGTGCGTACAACCTCGCCGCCCCGGCGTCGGGCCGCATCCTGTCCGGTGGTGTGGACTCCACCGCCCTCTACCCGCCCAAGCGCTTCTTCGGCGCCGCGCGCAACATCGAGGACGGCGGCTCGCTGACCATCCTGGCCACCGCGCTGGTCGACACCGGCTCGCGCATGGACGAGGTGATCTTCGAGGAGTTCAAGGGCACCGGCAACCTGGAGCTCAAGCTCGACCGCAAGCTCGCCGACAAGCGCATCTTCCCGGCGGTGGACGTGGACGCGTCCGGTACCCGTAAGGAAGAGATCCTGCTCGGCAGCGACGAGCTGGCGATCGTGTGGAAGCTGCGCCGGGTGCTGCACGCGCTGGACCAGCAGCAGGCCATCGAACTGCTGCTGGACAAGATGAAGCAGACCAAGTCCAACGCGGAGTTCCTGCTGCAGATCCAGAAGACGACGCCCACCGCGGGCAACGGCAACGACTGAGGCTCCGTGCCGAAGGCGTAGCCGGGCTTCAGGGCCCGCAAGCCAAACCCTCCCCGCCGCATATGTGGCGGGGAGGGTTTTTTGTGATGGTTGCGTGACGGTTCTTTGACAGCACTTCGCCATGAATCGGGCGGCGCTGAGACCTTCGGCACAGCGAAATGGGCCCCCACCGGGCCGCGGTGCCCTCACGAAACAGGTCGAAATACCAGGTGAGGGGGACAAAAGTCCCGCGCCTTCGGACCGCGGACGCGCACATTTCTAAGAACGGCCCTCAGAGGCGCTGTGCAACCCTTCCGGTCGGCCTTCCGTCTGACAAGTCGCGACAAACCGTGGCTGAACAGTGGCGGCGAGGGGTAGCGGAGACAGCGAGGACTGAGGAGCAGATGGCGGACAGCAGCAGGGCCGCGGAGCCGGCCGGGAGCCGTTCTCGCGGCATACGTGCCACCGGCCGCCGGCGCAAGGCGCGCAGCAGGCGCCGCAGGGCACTGACGATCACGGCGTGCTCGCTGGTGAGCTGCGTGCTGCTGGGCGGCGCCGGGCTCGGGTACGTCTACTTCCAGCTCAACGGCAACCTCAAGGGCGTCGACATCAACGCCGCCCTGGGCAAGGACCGCCCCGAGGACATCCCCAACGGCTCGATGGACTTCCTCGTCCTGGGCTCGGACTCCCGGGCGGGCAAGAACGGCGACTACGGCAAGGACGAGGGCGGCGCCCGGTCCGACACCGCGATGATCGTGCACGTCTTCGAGGACCACAAGCGCGCCAGCGTGGTCAGCATCCCCCGCGACACCCTGATCACCCGGCCCGACTGCGTCAAGGACGGCAGGACGGTACGCGGCGAGCAGCGCGCCATGTTCAACACCGCCTACGAGGTCGGCGGGCCGGCCTGCGCCGTCAAGACCGTGGAGTCGATGAGCGGCATCCGCATGGACCACTTCGTCGAGGTCGACTTCACCGGCTTCAAGAAGCTCATCGACGCGCTGGGCGGGGTGGACATCACCACCACCCAGGCCATCCACGACAAGGACAGCCACCTGAACCTGGAGCCGGGCAAGCACACCCTCAACGGTGAGCAGTCCCTCGGGCTCGTACGGACCCGGCACGGCGTCCCCGGCGGCGACGGCAGCGACCTGGGCCGTATCCAGCTCCAGCAGACCTTCATCAAGGCGCTGATGAAGCAGGTCAAGAGCATCGGCGTGCTCGGCGACCCCACCCGGCTGTACGACATCGCCGACTCCGCCACCAAGGCCGTGACCACCGACACCGAGCTGAACTCCGTGACCAAGCTGATGGGCCTGGCCAAGAGCCTGGGCTCCATCGACGCCAAGAACATCGACATGGTCACGCTCCCGGTGACCTACGACGCGGTCCAGAAGGGCCGTGTGGTGCCGCTCAAGGAGCAGAGCCGCCAGGTCTGGGAGGCGCTGCGGACCGACAAGGAGATCCCCAAGTCCGCCGTCAAGGACACCGCAGGTGACATGGGCGGCACGGACCGCTACGTCAAGTGACGGTTCCGGTGCCCGCCGGGCCCGGGGAATAGTTGCGGACCGACCCCGGTTTTGGGAGATGCGGACAGTCCTGGCAGACTGGACCGTCGGCCCCGGTTCACGTGCCCGCAACCCGCGGAACGACCCGGAGCCCTCCCGAAACCTAGGAGAATCCCTTGAAGCGCGACATCCACCCGGAGTACGTCGAGACCCAGGTGTCCTGCACCTGTGGCGCGTCCTTCACCACCCGTAGCACCGTTGCCGGCGGCGCCATCCGTGCCGACGTCTGCTCCGAGTGCCACCCGTTCTACACGGGCAAGCAGAAGATCCTCGACACCGGTGGCCGCGTGGCCCGCTTCGAGGCCCGCTTCGGCAAGAACGCCGGGTCCGCCGCGAAGTAGCGACCCGCCAGGCGCCGGTTCTCGGCCGCCCCTCACCGGGGGCGGCCGGACCGGCGTTTTGTCGTCCAGCAGCCACGCAAGCACCCCCAGACGCACACCAGGAGCCCGAAGATGTTCGAGGCGGTCGAGGAACTGACCGGCGAGCACGCCGACCTCGAGAAGCGGCTCGCCGACCCCGCTGTCCACGCGGACCAGCGCGAGGCGAAGCGGCTCAACAAGCGTTACTCCGAGCTGACCCCGATCATCTCCACGTACCGCGACTGGAAGCAGACCGGGGACGACATCGACACGGCCCGCGAGCTGGCCCAGGACGACCCCGACTTCGCCGACGAGGTCAAGGAGCTGGAGGCGCGCCGCGAGGAGCTCACCGAGAAGCTGCGGCTGCTGCTGGTGCCCCGCGACCCCAGCGACGACAAGGACGTCATCCTTGAGGTCAAGGCCGGCGAGGGCGGCGAGGAGTCGGCCCTGTTCGCGGGCGACCTGCTGCGCATGTACCTGCGCTACGCCGAGCGCGTCGGCTGGAAGACGGAGATCCTGGAGGCCAACGAGTCCGACCTCGGCGGCTACAAGGACGTCCAGGTCGCCGTGAAGACCAAGGGCGGCAACGGCGCCACCGAGCCCGGCCAGGGCGTGTGGGCCCGTCTGAAGTACGAGGGCGGGGTGCACCGCGTCCAGCGCGTGCCCGCCACCGAGTCCCAGGGCCGTATCCACACCTCCGCCGCCGGTGTGCTCGTCACGCCCGAGGCCGAGGAGGTCGAGGTCGAGATCGGCCCCAACGACCTGCGCATCGACGTCTACCGCTCCTCCGGCCCCGGCGGCCAGTCGGTCAACACCACCGACTCCGCGGTGCGCATCACGCACCTGCCCACCGGCATCGTGGTCTCCTGCCAGAACGAGAAGAGCCAGCTCCAGAACAAGGAGCAGGCCCTGCGCATCCTGCGCTCGCGGCTGCTTGCCGCGGCCCAGGAGGAGGCCGAGAAGGAGGCGTCGGACGCCCGGCGCAGCCAGGTGCGCACCGTCGACCGCTCCGAGCGCATCCGGACGTACAACTTCCCGGAAAACCGCATTTCGGACCACCGCGTCGGTTTCAAGGCGTACAACTTGGACCAGGTGCTCGACGGTGAGCTGGACCCGGTGATCCAGGCGTGCGTGGATGCCGACTCGGCCGCGAAGCTCGCCGCCGCCCAGTAACACCCGCACGTCCTGCACCACCCGTAGGACTCCGCAGGACCCCGTAAGACCCGCAAGACGCAGTACGTACCGGCTGGAGGAAGCCCCGTGAATCTGCTGCTCGCCGAGGTGGCTCAGGCCACCCAGCGGCTGGCCGACGCCGGCGTGCCCTCACCGCGCTTCGACGCGGAGGAGCTCGCCGCACACGTGCACGGCGTCAAGCGGGGCGAGCTGCACCAGGTCGCCGACGCGGACTTCGACGCACGCTACTGGGAGGCCGTCGCCCGCCGCGAGGCGCGCGAACCGCTCCAGCACATCACGGGGCGCGCCTTCTTCCGCTACCTCGAACTCCACGTCGGGCCAGGGGTGTTCGTGCCCCGCCCCGAGACGGAGTCGGTGGTCGGCTGGGCGATAGACGCCGTGCGCGCCATGGACGTGGTCGAGCCCTTGATCGTCGACCTGTGCACGGGCTCGGGCGCCATCGCGCTGGCCCTGGCGCAGGAGGTCCCGCGCTCGCGGGTGCACGCCGTGGAGCTGTCCGAGCAGGCCCTGGGATGGGCCCGCAAGAACGTCGAGGGGTCCCGCGTCGTTCTCCACCACGGCGATGCGCTCAGTGCGCTTCCCGAGCTGGACGGCCAGGTCGACCTGGTCATCTCCAACCCCCCGTACATCCCGCTGACCGAGTGGGAGTACGTCGCCCCCGAGGCGCGCGACCACGACCCCGAGCTCGCGCTGTTCTCCGGCGAGGACGGGCTGGAGACCATCCGCGGCATCGAGCGCACCGCGCACCGCCTGCTGCGGCCCGGTGGCGTCGTCGTCATCGAGCACGCCGACACGCAGGGCGGTCAGGTCCCGTGGATCTTCACCGAGGAGCGGGGCTGGGCCGACGCGGCCGATCACCCCGACCTGAACAACCGGCCCCGTTTCGCCACGGCCCGGCGGGCGACGCCATGACGCCGGCCGTGTACCGCACCGGGGGTACCGGGGTGCTGCCCCGGATCAGCACAGCATCCGTTCCGCACGAGGAGGTCCCGTAAATGGCACGGCGTTACGACTGCAGCGACGCGACCGACCGCGCGACCGGTCTGCGCGAGGCCGCGGCCGCCGTCCGCCGCGGCGAGCTGGTCGTGCTGCCGACCGACACCGTCTACGGCGTCGGCGCGGACGCGTTCAGCGCCGAGGCCGTCGGCGACCTGCTGGAGGCCAAGGGCCGCGGCCGCGGCATGCCCTCCCCGGTCCTGGTCGGCTCGCCCAACACCCTGCACGGCCTGGTCACGGACTTCTCCGAGCAGGCCTGGGAGCTGGTGGACGCCTTCTGGCCCGGCGCGCTGACCCTGGTCGCCACCCACCAGCCGTCCCTGACCTGGGACCTGGGGGAGACCCGCGGCACGGTCGCCATCCGCATGCCGCTGCACCCCGTCGCCATCGAGCTGCTCACCGAGTTCGGCCCGATGGCCGTCTCCAGCGCCAACCTCACCGGGCACCCCTCGCCGCAGGACTGCGACGCCGCCCAGGACATGCTGGGCGACTCCATCTCCGTCTACCTGGACGGCGGACCGACGCCCGCCGCCGTGCCGTCCTCGATCGTGGACGTCACCGGCAAGGTGCCGGTGCTGCTGCGCGAGGGCGCGATCAGCGCCGAGGAACTGCGCAAGGTGGTACCCGAGCTCGAGGTGGCCAGTTGATGACGCCCCTGGGGCGTGGCATAGCGGGACCGGGCGACCCCGACGACGCGGGGGATCGCCGCGTCTTCCGCATCCTCCACGTCAGCACCGGCAACGTCTGCCGCTCACCGATCACCGAGCGGCTGCACCGCCATGCCCTCGATCTGCGCCTGGGCGAGAGCCGCGGCGGCGGACTGGTCGTGGAGAGCGCGGGCACCTGGGGCCACGAAGGCGCCCCGATGGAGGCGCACGCCGCCACCGTCCTGTCCGACTACGGCGCCGACGCGGCCGGCTTCATCGGCCGTGAGCTGCTGGACGAGCACGTCATCCGCGCCGACCTGGTGCTGACCGCCACCCGCGACCACCGCGCGCAGGTCATCTCCATGGGCCACTCCGCGGGTCTGCGCACCTTCACGCTCAAGGAGTTCAACCGGCTCGTACGGGCCATAGACCCCGCCACGCTGCCCGACCCCGACCCGGACCTGCCCGACGGCGGCCTGGTCGAGCGGGCCCGCGCCCTGGTCGGCGCGGCCGCCGCGCTGCGCGGCTGGCTGCTGGCCCCCAGCGCCGAGGCCGACGAGGTCTACGACCCCTACGGCGCGCCGATCACCTTCTTCCGCTCCATCGGCGACGAGATCAACCAGGCCCTGGACCCGGTGGTCACGGCCCTGACGGGGGTTCCGGCCCGCGCCTAGGGCCTGTCGTCGAAGTCCCGTCGTCCGCCCGCCAGGCAGGCGGGACTTCGACGACAGGCCCTGGGGCCGGCCCGCGCGGGGCCGGAAGCCGGGGCGGGCCGGCCCGGACCACGTCCGCCACCGCGCCCTTACGCCGCTGCGCGCCTACATTGGGACCTACGTCCCCGTACGAGGCCCGGAGCAGCCATGCCCGCCAGTACTGTGTCCAGTACAGCGTCACCCCCGAGCGACGCCGCCGTGGAGCGGCCCCCTGTGTGGGGACCGGACTTCGCGGCGCTGCGGCGCCAGGACCCCGAGATCGCCGGGCTGCTGCTGGGGGAGGCCGGGCGCCAGGCCGGCGGACTCCAGCTGATCGCCGCGGAGAACTTCACCTCGCCCGCGGTCCTGGCGGCCCTGGGCTCCCCGCTCGCCAACAAGTACGCCGAGGGCTACCCCGGCGCCCGCCATCACGGCGGCTGCGAGCTGGTCGACCTCGCCGAGCGCATCGCCATCGAGCGCGCCAGGGCCCTGTTCGGCGCCGAGCACGCCAACGTCCAGGCCCACTCCGGGTCTTCGGCCGTCCTGGCCGCCTACGCCGCCCTGCTGCGCCCCGGGGACACCGTCCTGGCCCACTGCCTCCCGCACGGCGGCCACCTCACCCACGGCTCTCCCGCCAACTTCTCCGGCCGCTGGTTCGACTTCGTGGGCTACGGGGTCGACCCGCACACCGGGCTGCTCGACCACGAAGCGGTGCGCGAACTGGCCCGCGCGCACCGCCCCAAGGCCATCGTCTGCGGCTCCATCTCCTATCCGCGGCACATCGACTACGCGGCCTTCCGCGACATCGCCGACGAGGTGGGGGCGTACCTCATCGCCGACGCGGCCCACCCGATCGGGTTGGTCGCCGGGGGAGCGGCACCCAATCCGGTGCCGTACGCGGACGTGGTGTGCGCCACCACCCACAAGGTGCTGCGCGGGCCGCGCGGCGGGATGCTGCTGTGCGGCGCGGAGCTGGCCGAACGCATCGACCGGGCGGTCTTCCCCTTCACCCAGGGCGGGGCGCAGATGCACACCGTCGCGGCCAAGGCCGTGGCGTTCGGCGAGGCCGCCGCGCCCGCCTTCACCGCCTACGCCCACCGGGTCGTGGCCAACGCCCGTACCCTCGCCCAGGCCCTGGCGGGAGAGGGGATGACGGTCACCACGGGCGGTACGGACACCCATCTGATCACCGTCGATCCCGCACCGCTGGGCGTGGACGCGCGCACCGCCAAGGGCCGGCTGGCGGCCGCCGGGATCGTGCTGGACACCTGCGCGCTGCCGTGCGCGGTGGACCCCTCCCTGCGCAGGCCCGGGCTCCGGCTGGGCACCGCCGCGGTTTCCACCCAGGGAATGGGAGAAGTCGAAATGGCGCGAATCGGTGCATTGATCGGTGCCGCGGTACGGTCCGAACCCACCGCTTCGGACCGCGAGAACACCGCCGAAATTGTCCGGTGCTTTCCGCCATATCCGGATCGTTCCTGAGGGACGCAACCGAATGTGGACGGGGGTTGTCTTCAGCTACGTTCACGGATAGGGGGCGGACACGCATATGGTGTGTGGCTGTGATGGCCAGCGATACCTATGGGGCAGCCCGTGCGTGAATACCTGCTGACGCTGTGCGTCACGGCCGCGGTCACTTACCTGCTGACCGGGCCGGTAAGGAAGTTCGCCATCGTGGCCGGCGCGGTACCGGAGATCCGGGCCCGCGACGTGCACCGTGAGCCGACGCCACGGCTGGGCGGTATCGCGATGTTCGGCGGGCTGTGCGCGGGGCTTCTGGTCGCCGCCCATCTGACCAATCTCAAATCGGTCTTCGAGCTGAACGAGCCACGGGCGCTGCTTTCGGGCGCCGCGCTGATCTGGCTGCTGGGCGTCCTGGACGACAAGTGGGGCGTGGACGCGCTCATCAAGCTCGGCGGCCAGATGATCGCCGCGGGCGTGATGGTCCTTCAGGGCCTGACGATCCTGTGGCTGCCGATCCCCGGCTTCGGCACGGTCCTGCTCACCCCGGTGACGGGCACGCTGCTCACCGTGGCCCTGGTCGTGATCACCATCAACGCCGTCAACTTCGTGGATGGGCTGGACGGGTTGGCTTCGGGAATGGTGTGCATCGCCGCCGGGGCATTCTTCATGTACGCGTACCGCATGTGGTTCGGATACGGCATCGAGGCGGCGGCTCCGGCCACGCTGTTTTCGGTCGTTCTGATGGGAATGTGCCTGGGCTTTCTGCCGCACAACATGCACCCCGCGCGGATCTTCATGGGCGACTCGGGCTCGATGCTCATCGGCCTGGTGCTGGCGGCCGGCGCGGTCTCGGTGACCGGACAGGTCGACCCGGACGTGCTGAACTCCAAGGCGGGCAGCCTGCGCGAGGCCACCCACGCGATGGTGCCGGTCTACATTCCGCTGCTGATGCCGCTGACCCTGATCGCGCTGCCGGTCGCCGACCTGATTCTGGCCATCGTGCGCCGTACGTGGAACGGCCAGTCGCCCTTCACCGCCGACCGGGGCCACCTGCACCACCGCCTGCTGGAGATCGGGCACTCCCACAGCCGCGCGGTGCTGATCATGTACTTCTGGGCCGCTTTGATCGCATTCGGCGCGGTGGCGTACTCGGTCAACAACGCCAGCATGTGGATCGTGCTGGGCATCGTGCTGCTCAGTGCGGTCGGCCTCGTCCTGCTGTTGCTGCCGCGCTTCACCCCGCACGCCCCGCGCTGGGCGGAGCGCCTGGTTCCGCCGCGCTACCGCCGGGTGGGCAGGGTGGCGGCGGGCCGGGTGGTGCGCGGCGGGATCCACGAGCCCAAGCCCGAGGGTGAGCGGGCGGCGGACAAGGAGCGGCAGGCGGTGCCGGCGGGCATCAACGGGGCCACCGCGATCGGCGACCGCTCGCGCTTCGCGGACCGGCGCCGGGCCGGCAGCCGTCACTGAGCGGGGGTCGAGCCGGGGGCGGGGTGTGCGGCGGGTTTCGCGCGGTACGAACCGTTCGAAAATCGGGGCAGTTGCCCCCATACCAGACGAGAATCGGGGCGTCAGTGCTCCGACGCGCGGATTACTGCTCACGTGTGACAGGCAGCACACCAAGCAGGTAAAGACCTCATCAAATAGTTTGTGATACCGTTCACGAAACCCGGCGACAGAGTCGAAGTGCCGTAGTGCGACGGCCCTTCGGCCCCAGGTACGCCCTGAGCCCGGGTCTACGCTCGTCCCTGACGACAACACCCCCACCCCCTGCCGGAGCGCCGCCATGCAGTCGAATGACGCCCGACTTCTCCTCCAAGCCGTAGTGTCCACGCTCGCCGCCGGCGCAGTTGCCGCCGTCATCAGCGGTGTGGTCGCGGGTGGCAAGGGGGCCGTCGGTGCTGTCGTCGGCGCGCTGCTGGTGATCCTGCTGATGGGGTCGGGGCTCTACGCGCTTCAGCAGACGGCCAGGAAGCTGCCTCATCTGTTCCAGATGATGGGTCCGCTGCTTTATGTGGTGCAGCTTCTGCTGTCCGTGGTCTTCCTCGTGGTGTTCCAGGACACCACGCTCTTCGACCCGAAGACGTTTGCCCTCACGCTGATCGGCGCGACGCTGGTGTGGATCACCGCGCAGACCCGCGGGTACATGAAGGCCAAGATCCTTTATGTGGATCCGGCGGCCTCCGACTCCGCGAAGACGACGACCGCGGGGTCGCCGACGTGACACGTAGGGCCGGAATAAACGTCCGCGGCCGGGCCTGCTATCGTCCGGTGCCAGTTGCGGCACAGTTGGCGCAGGCGGTTGAGCTCTCAAGTCCCCTCTGGCGGGACGGGCAGTTCTCGCGGCCGATGCCTACGATCCGACCCGGCCCCGCGCCGAACAGCCGCCCCCTTATCCGTTTGACCAGTCCAGTGCCGTTCCGTGGCTCAACGCCGCGCCGACACAACGAGGTTGCCGTACCCATGCGCCACGCTGAAGGAGCTCGCGGTGAGTGCTGAAACGATGCTCGCCTTCGAGACCGACTGCCACATCTTCTCCGGGTGCGGCTTCCCGGCCCCAGGCCTTCATTCGTTTGTCTTCAAGCCGCTCTTCACGGTCGGCGGTTTCGAGTTCAACAAGCCGATGTTGCTGGCGCTGCTCGGCACCATCGCCATTGTGTGGTTCTTCTGGGCCGCCTTCGGCAAGGCCAAGGTGGTGCCGGGCAAGCTGCAGATGATCGGTGAAGCCGGTTACGACTTCGTCCGGAAGAACATCGTCTACGAGGCCCTCGGCAAGAAGGAGGGCGACAAGTACGTCCCCCTCATGGTCTCGATGTTCTTCTTCGTGTGGATCATGAACATCTGGTCGATCATTCCGGTCGCCCAGTTCCCGGTCACCTCGATCATCGCCTTCCCCGCAGGCCTTGCCGCGATCGTCTACGTGCTCTGGGTCTATCTGACGTTCAAGAAGCACGGCTTCGTCGGCGCCTGGAAGAACTTCACCGGCTACGACCGCTCGCTCGGCCCGATCTGGCCGATGATCGTGGTCATCGACTTCTTCTCGAACCTGCTGATCCGGCCCTTCACCCACGCGGTCCGGCTCTTTGCGAACATGTTCGCCGGTCACCTGCTGATCCTGATGTTCACCATCGGCACCTGGTACCTGCTCAACGGTCTCGGCATCGTCTACGCGGGCGCCTCGTTCGTGATGACCATCCTGCTGACCGCTTTCGAGCTGTTCATCCAGGCCGTCCAGGCGTACGTCTTCGTCCTCCTGGCCTGCAACTACATCCAGGGCGCGCTCTCCGAGCACCACTGAGCAACCCCGCCTCCGTCACCACCAACAGACGTCCGGTGGCCAACCCCCACCGGAACCGTGAAAGAGAAGGAAGTAACGGCATGTCCGCTGCTCTCGAGACTGTCAACCTGGCCGCTGGCGTCACCGGCAACCTCGGTTCGATCGGCTACGGCCTCGCCGCGATCGGCCCCGGCATCGGCGTCGGCATCGTCTTCGGTAACGGCACCCAGGCCCTGGCCCGTCAGCCCGAGGCCGCCGGCCTGATCCGCGCCAACCAGATCATGGGCTTCGCCTTCTGTGAGGCGCTCGCCCTGATCGGCATCGTCATGGGCTTCCTCTTCAAGTCCTGACGACCTGCCGCGACCACGCTTCATTAGACGGAAGGCACTGATGTGAACGCCCTGGTACAGCTGGCGGCCGAGGAGGAGCAGAATCCCCTCATCCCGCCGATCCCAGAGCTGGTCATCGGCCTGATCGCCTTCGCCATCGTCTTCCTTTTCCTCGCGAAGAAGCTCCTCCCGAACATCAACAGGGTTCTGGAGGAGCGCCGGGCGGCGATCGAAGGCGGCATGGAGAAGGCCGAGGCCACCCAGGCCGAGGCCCAGCAGGTGCTCGAGGACTACCGGGCCCAGCTCGCCGACGCCCGCCACGAGGCCGCGCGTCTGCGCCAGGAGGCGCAGGAGCAGGGTGCGACGCTCATCGCCGAGATGCGGGCCGAGGGCCAGCGTCAGCGCGAGGAGATCATCGCCGCCGGCCACGCCCAGATCGAGGCGGACCGCAAGCAGGCCGCGCAGTCGCTGCGTCAGGACGTGGGCAAGCTCGCCACCGACCTGGCCGGCAAGCTCGTCGGCGAGTCCCTGGAGGACTCCGCACGGCAGAGCCGGACCATCGACCGCTTCCTCGACGAACTCGAAAACAAGGCTGTCGAGGCGGGGTCCAAGTCGACGAAGGCTGAGGCCGGGCGATGAACGGAGCGAGCCGCGAGGCGCTGGCCTCCGCACGCGAGCGTCTCGACGCGCTGACGGACAACACCTCCGTCGACGCGGCGAAGCTCGCCGCGGAGCTGGCCGCCGTCACCGCTCTGCTCGACCGCGAGGGCTCCTTGCGTCGGGTCCTGACCGACCCGGCGCAGGCCGGCGAGGCCAAGGCCGAGCTGGCCGGGCGCCTGCTGGGCAGCCAGGTCGGCGGCGAGAGCGTCGATCTGGTCTCCGGCATGGTCCGCTCCCGCTGGTCCAAGTCCCGTGACCTGGCCGACGCGACCGAGGAGCTGGCGAACTCCGCCGACCTCATCGCCGCGCAGCGGGCCGGCGCGCTCGACGACGTCGAGGACGAGCTGTTCCGGTTCGGCCGGATCGTCGCCTCGGCCAAGGACCTGCGTTCGGCGCTGACCGACCGCCGGGCGGACAGGACGGCCAAGGCCGAGCTGCTCCGCTCGCTGCTGGGCGGCCGGGCCAACCCGGTCACCGAGCGCCTGGTGGTCCGCCTTGTCGAGCAGCCGCGGGGCCGTAGCCTGGAAGCGGGGCTGGACGCCCTGTCCAAGCTGGCCGCGCACCGCCGGGGCCGCATGGTCGCGGTGGTCACCTCCGCGGTGCCGCTCAGTGACGGCCAGAAGCAGCGCCTGGGCGCCGCGCTGGCCAAGCTGTACGGCCGGCAGGTCCACCTGAACCTGGACGTGGACCCCGAGGTCCTCGGCGGAGTTCAGGTGCGGATCGGCGACGAGGTCATCGACGGGACCGTCTCCGAGCGCCTCGAAGAGGCCGCACGGCGGATGGCCGGCTGACGCAGCCACCAACTCAACAGCATTAGCAACGGCCCGGGTTGGGCCGTAACGCAGTGACATCTCGGGGGTCCACCCCCCGTACCCCCGCAGAACACTTCGGGCCCAACAAGGAGAGCAGGGAACCCAGATGGCGGAGCTCACGATCCGGCCGGAGGAGATCCGGAACGCGCTGGAGAACTTTGTCCAGTCGTACCAGCCGGACGCGGCCTCGCGCGAGGAGGTCGGCACGGTCAGCGAGGCCGGTGACGGCATCGCGAAGGTCGAGGGACTTCCCTCGGCGATGGCGAACGAGCTGCTGAAGTTCGAGGACGGCACCCTCGGTCTTGCGCTGAACCTCGAAGAGCGCGAGATCGGTGCGGTTGTCCTCGGTGAGTTCAGCGGCATCGAGGAGGGCCAGCCGGTGCAGCGCACCGGTGAGGTTCTCTCGGTCGCGGTGGGCGAGGGCTACCTCGGCCGCGTCGTCGACCCGCTGGGCAACCCGATCGACGGTCTCGGCGAGATCGAGTCCGAGGGCCGCCGCGCCCTCGAACTGCAGGCCCCCACGGTCATGCAGCGCAAGTCCGTCCACGAGCCGATGGCCACCGGCTACAAGGGCGTGGACGCGATGACGCCGATCGGCCGCGGCCAGCGTCAGCTGATCATTGGTGACCGTCAGACCGGCAAGACCGCCCTGGCCGTCGACACGATCATCAACCAGCGCGACAACTGGCGCTCCGGCGACCCGAACAAGCAGGTCCGCTGCATCTACGTCGCCATCGGCCAGAAGGGCTCCACCATCGCGTCCGTGCGCGGTGCGCTGGAGGAGGCCGGCGCCCTGGAGTACACCACCATCGTCGCCGCCCCGGCGTCGGACCCGGCGGGCTTCAAGTACCTGGCCCCCTACACCGGCTCCGCCATCGGCCAGCACTGGATGTACCAGGGCAAGCACGTCCTGATCGTCTTCGACGACCTCTCCAAGCAGGCCGACGCCTACCGCGCCGTCTCGCTGCTGCTGCGCCGTCCGCCGGGCCGTGAGGCCTACCCCGGTGACGTCTTCTACCTGCACTCCCGTCTCCTGGAGCGCTGCGCGAAGCTGTCGGACGAGATGGGCGCCGGCTCGATGACCGGTCTGCCGATCGTCGAGACCAAGGCGAACGACGTCTCCGCCTTCATCCCGACCAACGTCATCTCCATCACCGACGGCCAGTGCTTCCTGGAGTCGGACCTCTTCAACGCCGGTCAGCGCCCCGCGCTGAACGTCGGTATCTCCGTCTCCCGAGTCGGTGGCAGCGCGCAGCACAAGGCGATGAAGCAGGTCTCCGGCCGTCTGCGTGTGGACCTGGCCCAGTTCCGCGAGCTGGAGGCGTTCGCCGCCTTCGGTTCCGACCTGGACGCCGCCTCCAAGGCCCAGCTGGCCCGTGGTCAGCGCATGACCGAGCTGCTCAAGCAGGGTCAGTACGCGCCGTACCCGGTCGAGGAAGAGGTCGTCTCCATCTGGGCCGGCACCACCGGCAAGATGGACGACGTCCCGGTGGAGGACATCCGCCGCTTCGAGCGCGAGCTGCTGGACTGGATGGGCCGCGAGAAGAAGGAACTTCTCACCGGCATCCGCGAGGGCGGCAAGATGTCCGACGACACGATCCAGGCGCTCACCGACGCCGTCGCGGCCTTCAAGAAGCAGTTCGAGACCTCGGACGGCAAGCTCCTGGGCGAGGACGCCCCGGCCGGCGCCGCCAAGTGATGACGGAAGGGACCTGATCCATGGGAGCCAAGCTCCGGGTCTATAAGCGTCGCATCCGCTCCGTCACCGCGACCAAGAAGATCACCAGGGCGATGGAGATGATCGCCGCCTCGCGCATCGTCAAGGCGCAGCGCCAGGTGGCGGCATCGACCCCCTACGCCAGTGAGCTCACCCGCGCGGTGGCGGCGGTGGCGACCGGCTCGAACACCAAGCACGCCCTGACGACCGAGGTCGACAGCCCGGCGCGGGCCGCGGTGCTGCTCATCACGAGCGACCGCGGTCTGGCCGGCGGCTACTCCTCCAACGCCATCAAGGCCGCGGAGAAGCTCACCGAGCGTCTCAAGGGCGAGGGCAAGGAGGTCGACACCTTCATCGTCGGCCGCAAGGGCCTGTCCTACTACGGCTTCCGCGAGCGCAAGGTCGCGGACTCCTGGACCGGCTTCACCGACAGCCCCACCTACGCGGACGCCAAGGCGATCGCCGGGCCGCTGATCGAGGCCGTACAGAAGGACACGGCCGAGGGCGGCGTGGACGAGCTCCACATCGTCTTCACCGAGTTCGTCTCGATGATGACGCAGACGCCGGTGGACGACCGCCTGCTGCCGCTGAGCACCGACAAGGTGACGGAGGAGGCGCAGGAGGCGTCCAAGGGCGAACTGCTGCCCCTGTACGACTTCGAGCCGTCGGCGGAGGACGTCCTCGACGCCCTGCTGCCCCGGTACGTCGAGAGCCGTATCTACAACGCCCTGCTCCAGGCCGCCGCCTCCAAGCACGCGGCCACCCGCCGGGCGATGAAGTCGGCCACCGACAACGCCGAAGACCTCATCAAGTCGCTGTCGCGGCTTGCCAACGCGGCCCGCCAGGCCGAAATCACCCAGGAAATCAGCGAGATCGTCGGCGGCTCGGCAGCCCTGGCCGACGCGACCGCGGGGAGTGACTGACAACTATGACCACCACTGTTGAGACGGCCACGGCGACGGGCCGCGTCGCGCGGGTCATCGGCCCGGTCGTCGACGTGGAGTTCCCCGTCGACGCGATGCCGGACATCTACAACGCTCTGCACGTCGAGGTCGACGACCCGGCGGTCGAGGGCGGCAAGAAGACGCTGACCCTCGAGGTCGCCCAGCACCTGGGTGACGGCCGGGTCCGTGCGATCTCCATGGAGCCCACCGACGGTCTGGTCCGCCAGGCGCCGGTCACCGACACCGGCGACGGCATCACCGTGCCGGTCGGCGACGTCACCAAGGGCCGGGTGTTCAACACCCTGGGCAAGATCCTCAACGAGCCCGAGGCCGAGTCCGAGGTCACCGAGCGCTGGTCCATCCACCGCAAGGCCCCGGCGTTCGACCAGCTTGAGTCGAAGACCGAGATGTTCGAGACCGGCCTGAAGGTCGTCGACCTGCTGACCCCGTACGTCAAGGGCGGCAAGATCGGTCTGTTCGGTGGTGCCGGTGTCGGCAAGACCGTTCTGATCCAGGAAATGATCATGCGTGTGGCCAAGCTGCACGACGGTGTTTCCGTGTTCGCCGGTGTCGGTGAGCGCACCCGTGAGGGCAACGACCTCATCGCGGAGATGGACGAGTCCGGCGTTCTGGACAAGACCGCGCTGGTCTTCGGCCAGATGGACGAGCCCCCGGGCACCCGTCTGCGCGTGGCCCTGGCCGGTCTGACCATGGCGGAGTACTTCCGCGATGTGCAGAAGCAGGACGTGCTGTTCTTCATCGACAACATCTTCCGCTTCACCCAGGCCGGTTCCGAGGTCTCGACCCTGCTCGGCCGTATGCCCTCCGCGGTGGGCTACCAGCCGAACCTGGCCGACGAGATGGGCATCCTGCAGGAGCGCATCACCTCGACCCGTGGTCACTCGATCACCTCGATGCAGGCGATCTACGTCCCCGCGGACGACCTGACCGACCCCGCGCCGGCCACCACCTTCGCGCACCTGGACGCCACGACCGTTCTGTCGCGTCCGATCTCGGAGAAGGGCATCTACCCGGCGGTGGACCCGCTGGACTCGACGTCCCGCATCCTGGACCCGCGCTACATCACGCAGGAGCACTACGACACCGCTTCCCGCGTGAAGTCGATCCTGCAGAAGTACAAGGACCTGCAGGACATCATCGCGATTCTGGGTATCGACGAGCTCGGCGAGGAGGACAAGCTGGTCGTCCACCGCGCGCGTCGTATCGAGCGGTTCCTGTCGCAGAACACCCACGCGGCCAAGCAGTTCACCGGTGTGGACGGCTCGGACGTTCCGCTGGACGAGTCCATCGCCGCGTTCAACGCGATCGCCGACGGTGACTTCGACCACTTCCCGGAGCAGGCGTTCTTCATGTGCGGTGGCCTGGAGGACCTCAAGGCCAACGCCAAGGAGCTGGGCGTCTCCTGACCCCCGGCTTTCGGCCCCGGGGGCGGCCCTGGCCGCCCCCGGTCGCTGCGCCCACTAGTATTTGACCCAACATCTGCCGAACCAGGCAGGTGGAGACCCGAGGAGCCATCGTGGCTGAGCTGCACGTCGAGTTGGTCGCCGCGGACCGTCAGGTCTGGTCCGGCGAGGCCAGCCTGGTCGTCGCGCGCACCTCGTCGGGCGACATCGGCGTCATGCCCGGACACCAGCCGCTGCTCGGCGTGCTGCAGTCCGGCCCGGTGACGATCCGCACGACGGGTGAGAGCGGGGACGGCACGGTCGTCGCCGCGGTGCACGGCGGCTTCATCTCGTTCGCCGACAACAAGCTGTCTCTGCTCGCGGAGATCGCCGAGCTGTCGGACGAGATCGATGTCCAGCGCGCGGAGCGGGCCTTGGAGCGGGCGAAGTCGGAGGCCGACGCGGCCGCCGAGCGTCGCGCCGATGTCCGGCTGCGTGCGGTGGCGGGCACTCACTGAGCGCCTGGCACCGAAGAGCTTTACCCTCAGCCGCGGGCTGCGCTGGAATTCTCCAGAGCGGTCCGCGGCTGAGGCAATGCAGGTGCGTGTCCCTCCCCTACGCCTGAACGGCGGGGGGACCCATAGAGGCGAGGAGGTCGGTGGAGATGGTCCTCGCTCTGCTGGTGAGCGGCGTGGTGGTGCTTCTGGTGCTGCTGGGGCTCTTTGTTTTCGGGCTGCGGCGCAGGCTCATCCAGCGCTCCGGCGGGACGTTCGACTGCAGCCTGCGCTGGAACGTGCCCGAAGAGGCCGGTGAGCCCAGCGGCAAAGGCTGGATCTACGGGGTCGCGCGCTACAGCGGTGACCGGATCGAGTGGTTCCGGGTCTTCTCCTACGCGCCCCGCCCGCGCCGTGTCCTGGAGCGCGCCTCGATCGAGGTGGTCGAGCGGCGTACGCCCCAGGGTGAGGAGGAGCTGGCGCTGCTCTCGGACTCCATCGTGCTGGCCTGCCGCCACCGCGGTACGCACCTGGAGCTGGCGATGAGCGAGGACGCGCTCACCGGCTTCCTGGCCTGGCTGGAGGCGGCGCCGCCCGGCCAGCGCGTCAACGTGGCCTGAAACAGGGGCGGTTGGCGGGAAACGGCCTTCATGCTGTGCGGCGTGATGCGGTTGGGTGTGCTCGTCGTGGCTGTGCGTACGGGCTGGTTCACTGTGGTGGCGGGGGCGGACGTGGCGTGACTCGATATGTCATGGGCACGTCATTTCTCTGTTCTTCCGGTGCGCGGCGGGCCGTCCGGCGTCCGGCCGTCCGAGGAACGAGCAAGGGGGATGGGCGTGCGACCAGGCAGGAACAGAAGACCGAGAGGGCTGCCGGGCAGGGCGCTGGCCGCGGCCACGGTGCTGGCGCTGACCGCGCTGACGCCGAGTGCCGCGGCGGCCGCCGGGAACGGACCGCCCGCACCGCGGGACACCTGCACCCTGACGCCGTCGGCGGCCTCGCCGCACAGCGAGTGGGGCAGCTGCTTCCAGACCGACACCAAGATCTCCAAGGCGGTGAGCGTCGGCCAGACGGCCAAGGTGACCTTCACCGTACGCAGCCAGGGCGCGCACCGGGCCGTACGGGTCCTGGCGGATCTGCCCGCCAACCTCCGCTGGGTGAAGGCGCCGGCCGGATTCGCCCCGAGCGAGCAGGCGGCCAAGGCGCCGGAGAGCGGGGGCAGCCTGCACCGGGCCGCGCTCACCCGGGCCTTCGCCGACGGCGAGCGCGCGGTGTACGAGGGCACGGTCAAGGCGGTCGCCGAGGGGCCCGCGCAGATCCGGGTCCGGGCGGCGGACCCGGCGGCCAAGGGCCCCGGGGGCGACAGCAGCGCCTTTCTCACGGTCGGGGGCCGGGGCACCCGGCCGTCGCTGACCATCGCGACACCGAAGATGGGCGGCACGGTGCCGGTGCCGGCCGGGGTCACCCCGCGGCGGGCGAGCGGGCACCCGCCCTACCGGTCCGTGGGGACCAAGGGCCTGGCCGGGCCGCACAGCGACGACACCGGGCGCGAGGGCAGGGCCGGGGCGCAGGCGCTGAGCTGTGTGCGCGGGTCCTGGAACTATGTCGACAACACCGGCGCCACCCGGCCCTCGGTCAACTTCCAGGTGCAGGCCTGGGACGAGGACTTCATCGGGGACGACCTGCTGGCCACCGGCCTGACCGACGGCAACGGCAACTACCGGCTGTGCTTCCAGAACGACGACCCCGGCGGCCAGGACGTGTTCGTACGCTTCGTCGCGGAGAACGGCCAGTGGAACGTCCAGCGCGGTGACGAGGACCCGTACGCCTACCGGACCGACACCCGCGACGACATCGGCGACGGCACCACCACCGACTTCGGCAGCCGCCAGCCCGCGCAGGCCAACGAGATGCGGGCGCTGCACGCCTACGACGCGGCCAACGACGCCTCGGCGTGGACGCCCGGCGACTGCTGGGACGCCCGGGACGCCGACTGCCGGCAGATCCGGATCAACTGGACGCCGACCTCCACGATGGGCACGTACTACTGCACCGAGTCCGGCGGCTCGGCCTGCCCGCGCGCGGACGAGGTCTATCTGGCGGCGGCCGACCCCGACGCGCACCACACGGTCGTCCACGAGGTCGGCCACGGCGTGATGGACGACGTGTACGAGGACAACTATCCGCAGACCCAGAACTGCAACCCGCACGTCATCCAGAACGCGACCTCGCAGGGCTGCGCCTGGACCGAGGGATTCGCCGAGTGGTACCCGGCGAGCGTCTACAACGACCCCTTCTACCGCTGGCCCGACGGCAGCGAGCTGGATCTGGAGACGCCGACCTGGGGCACCGCGGGCTGGGGCGAGGGCGACCAGGTCGAGGGGCGCATCGCCGGAGCGATGATCGACATCTCCGACAGCGGGCCGCGCAACGAGCAGCCGTGGGACCTCTACGGCGAGTCGGCGCAGGGCAATCTGTGGACCACGTTCCTGGGCCACCGCTCGGCGACCTTCGAGGAGTTCTGGCGCCAGCGGGGCCAGGACGGCTTCAACACCGCCGACGGCGGGGCGCGTTCCAGCGTCTACCAGAACACCATCGACTACGACTTCCGCAACCCGCTGGGCAATTACGCCCCGCTGAGCAGGCCCATGCCGCAGGCCGGACGGCCGCACAACTACGGCTACACCACCACCACGCCGTTCTGGTCGGTGGTCGCGGTGCGGCCCGAGGGCGGCTCCGACCAGGACCTGCGGCTGTACGACGACCGGGCGCAGAGCCAGCTGCTGGCGGTGAGCGCCACCACCGGCAACGGCGTGGACTTCGTCGCGGTCGACTCCAACCGGCGGCCGCTGGGCGACTACTTCCCGCAGGTCTCCCGGTTCGCGGGCGGGGACGGCTACCGCATCGAACTCGCCCAGGGATCGGGCCTGTTGACCGGCTCCGAGCAGCTGGCGATGGGCGCGGGCGATGTGGTGCGGGTCCGCGACACGGTCCTGGAGGCCGGGAAGCAGACCACCCTCACGGTGACGCCCTCGGCGGGCGGCCAGGACCCCGAGCTGTACCTGATGGGCGACAGCGACGACCCCTCCAGCTGGGTGCGCGCCCGCGGTGCGGCGGAGGCCTCGGCGACCGGCGCCGGACCCGGCGCGCCCGAGCAGATCACCTTCACCGCTCCGCGGACCGGGGTGTACGGGGTGGTCGTGGTCAACCGCGCGGGCGCGGGGACGTACACCCTGGCCCGGACCGCCTGACGGACCGGGACGCCGCTGCCTGACGGGCCCGGCCGCCGCTGCCAGAGGGGCGCGGCGGCCGGGAACGCGATCGCGCACCGGCGCGTCACAGGGAGGTGACCGACACGATGGGAGCGCGCACCCCGGCCGCCGCGCTGGCGCTCGGCCTGCTGCTGCTCGGGACGGCGTGCGCCGGGCCGTCCCCCTCGGGGGCGAAGGAGGCGAGTGTGCCGACCGGCAGCGGCCAACTGGTGCTGCGCGTCAGGGACTCGGCCGGTCTGGTGCCGGTGGCGCCCGCCGCCCTGCTGCCCCGCTTTTCGCTGTACGGCGACGGGCGGGCCGTGCTGGGGGAGGAGGACGGGGCGCAGGGCTGGCCCGCGCCGCGCGAGGTGCGGCTGAGCCGGGCCGAGCTCGCCGCGGTGGTGAGCGCGGCCCGGGAGGCGGGCCTGGACAAGGGCGGCTCCGCGTACACACCGCCGCCGGACGGGGCCACCAGCAGCTACCTGCTGGCCGTCGGGGGGCGCAGGCAGCTCACCACGGCGCCCGGGCGGGCCGCGCGGGACTGCGGCAGCGCGGAGCACCGCGCGCTGTGCGCCCTGGACGAGCGGCTGCGCCACCTGTCGGGCCGGTCGGTCCCGTACCGCTTCGAGGCGCTGGCCGCGGTGTTCCACCAGACGGGCCGCGGCGGCTCGCCCCGAGCGCCGCGCTGGCCCCTGGGCAGCCTGGCCACGGCGGGCGAGCGGACCGGCATCGGGCAGTGCCTCGTGGTCCGGGGCGAGCAACTGCGCCGCCTGGAGCGGGCGGTCAGGGCCGAGCCCTCGCCCCCGCACTCCTTCACCGACGGCACGGCCACCTACCGGGTGGCGCTGCGGCCCCTGCTGCCCGGGGAGAGGACCTGCCGCGATGTGGCGGCGGTGGGCCGGGAGCAGTGACAGGGCCGGGGAGAGCGGGGGCGACACCGCTCTCCCCGGCCGGGTTCCCGGGGTGCTACTTCAGACCGCTGTCGATGGCGGACACGAGTTGGCCGTTGGCCGTGTCACCGCTGAACTCCCAGAAGAACGCGCCGCCCAGGCCCTGCTGTTTCACATAGGCCATCTTGGCGAGGATCGTGGCGGGGGTGTCGTAGCTCCACCACTGGGTGCCGCAGTGGGCGTACGCGGTGCCGCCGACCGTGCCGTTGGAGGGGCAGCGGCCCACCAGGTCCTTGTAGTCCTCGATGCCCTGCTCGTACTTGCCGGGCGCGGGCCCGGTCGCGGTGCCGCCGGGCTCCTTCTGGGTCACGCCGGTCCAGCCGCGGCCGTAAAAACCGATGCCCAGCAGCAGTTTCTTGGCGGGCACGCCCTTGGCCTTGAGCTTCTGGATCGCGGCGTCGGAGTTGAAGCCCTCGCGCGGGATGCCGTTGTAGGCGTTGAGAGGGGAGTGCGGGGCGGTGGGCCCCTGGGCGTCCCAGGCGCCGAAGAAGTCGTACGTCATCACGTTGTACCAGTCGGCGTACTGGGCGCCGCCGCCGTAGTCCGCGAGGTCGATCTTGCCGCCGCTGGAGGCGTCGGCGGTGATCGCGGCGGTGACGAGGTTGTTCGTGCCGAACTTGGCGCGGAAGGCCTGCATCATGTTCTTGAAGACGGCCGGGCCCGAGGTGTCGCAGCTCAGACCGCAGGCGTTGGGGTACTCCCAGTCCAGGTCGATGCCGTCGAAGACATCGGCCCAGCGCGGGTCCTCGACCAGGCTGTAGCAGGACTCGGCGAAGGCGGTGGGGTTCTTCATGGCCTCGGTGAAGCCGCCGGACCAGGTCCAGCCGCCGAAGGACCACAGCACCTTGATGTGCGGGAACTGCTTCTTGAGCTTGCGCAGCTGGTTGAAGTTGCCGCGCAGCGGCTGGTCCCAGGTGTCGGCGACGCCGTCCACGGACTGGTCGGCGGGGACCGCCTTGTCGTAGTCGGCGTAGGCGTCACCGATGGTGCACCTGCCGCCCTGGACGTTGCCGAAGGCGTAGTTGATGTGGGTGATCTTCGACGCCGAGCCGGAGGTCACGATGTTCTTGACGTGGTAATTGCGCTGGTAGATACCCCAGTTGGTGAAGTAGCCCAGCTTCACGTGACTGCCGGGGCCGGGGCCCGGGTCGCCGCCGGTGGTGCGTACGGAGGTGGCGGGGCTGGCGGGGCCGGTCTGGTCGGCGCTGTCGCGGGCGACGACGGTGTAGGAGTAGGTCGTCCCCGCGGTGAGGCCGGAGTCGGTGTAGGCGAGCTTTTCGACCGTGGCGACCTTGGTGCCGTCGCGCAGGATGTCGTAGTTCTTGACGCCCTTGTCGTCGGTGGCGGCGGTCCAGGCGAGGCGGACCGAGGTGTCGGTGATGCCGCTTGCCGTCGGTTTGCCGGGGGCCGACGGGGGAGCGTCCTCGCCTCCGCCGCCGGTGGTGCGTACGGAGGTGGCGGGGCTGGCGGGGCCGGTCTGGTCGGCGCTGTCGCGGGCGACGACGGTG